>NZ_BCAK01000054.1:0-55601 GCF_001293905.1 Brachybacterium sp. SW0106-09 | reverse complement strand
AACTGATCACCACAGTCGCACTCACCGACTGAAACGGCCTGAGCTCAAGCGGTCGAAACCTGCCACTCGATGCGGGAACGGCACGCCCGGGGCAGACCCCGCCCGTCCCGGACGCTCCTGGGCCGGGTCCGCAGGGGCGGGGTCGGTGGTGGGGCGCCGCTGCCGGACCGCGTTGGCCGCCGCCGCGGCGCCGTGACTAGGATCGACGGCGACCGTGACCGCTCCGACGACGGAGAGCACCCATGTCCCTGCAGGACCCGCCGACCGCGCTGCGCGTCGGCATCGTCGGCACCGGGGGGATCTCCCGGGCCCATCTGCCCGGCTGGCAGGCGCTCGGCGCCGAGCTGCACTGCACCAGCCCCGAGGGCGCCGAGGCGTTCGCCGCCGAGGCCGGGGCGCGCGTGCACCCGGACCTCGATGCGCTGCTCGCGGCGGTGGACGTGGTGGACGTCTGCACCCCCACCCCCTCGCACCCCGGCATCGTCCGCGCCGCGCTCGACGCAGGGAAGGACGTGCTCTGCGAGAAGCCGCTCGCGCTGACCGGCGAGGAAGCGCGAGAGCTCGCCGCGCACGCCGAGAACGTCGGCCGCCGGCTGTTCCCCGCGCACGTCGTGCGCTGGTTCCCGCAGTACGCCGCCGCGAAGCGCGCCGTCGACACGGGCGCGATCGGCACCCCCGCCGTGCTGCGCTTCGAGCGCACCGGCGCCCTGCCGGACCGGGACTGGTACGCCGACGAGGAGCGCTCCGGCGGCATCGTGATGGACCAGATGATCCACGACATCGACCAGGCGCTCTGGCTCGCCGGCGACGCGGAGTCGGTCCACGCCCGCCAGCAGGTCGCCGCCTCCGACAGGGCCGTGCGCACCGCCCACGTGGTCCTCACCCACCGCTCCGGCGCGCTCAGCCACTGCCGCGGGTTCTGGGGCCCGGGCGGCACACGGTTCCGCTACATCTTCGACCTCGCCGGTGACCGCGGCCGCCTCCGGTACGACAGCGCCGGCGACGCGGGCATCACCTTCGACGACGTCGCCTCCGCCCGGCAGGCGAGCGGTGACGGCTTCCTGCCCGACGTCTCCACCATGGAGGACCCCTACGCCGCCGAGATCGCCGAGTTCGCCCGCGCGGTCACCGTCGGCGGCGCCACCCGCGTCGAGGCGGCCGACGGCGCCCGCGCCGTGGAGGTCTCCCGCGCCGCCCTCGACTCCCTGCGCACCGGACGGAGCATCCCATGCTGAACGCCCCAGGTCAGGACGCCGCGAACGCATCGGCCGACGCCCCGCTGCGCGTGGCGCTGATGAGCTGCGCCCACACCCACGCCTTCTCCTACGCGGCGCTGCTCGAGGCCCGAGCCGACGTGGACCTCGTCGTCGCCGACCCCGACGGCTACGGTGACGTGCGCGGGGTGCGGGTCGTCGGCAGCTACCATGACGCCTGGGAGGCCTGGCCGGAAGGCCCCGACGCCATCGTCGTCACCAGCGCGAACGCCCACCACCGCGAGCTCGTTCTCGAGGCCGCTCGCCGCGGCGTGCACGTGCTGTGCGAGAAGCCGCTCGCGACCGCCGTGGCCGACGCCGAGGAGATGGTCGCCGCCTGCCGTGAGGCGGGCGTGGTGCTGATGACCGCCTTCCCCGTCCACTTCTCGCCCGCCGTCCAGGCGCTGCGCGCCGCGGTCGCCGACGGCACCCTCGGCGAGATCGTCGGCCTCACCGGCACGAACAACGGCAAGCTCCCCGCGGGGCGCGACTGGTTCACCGACGTCGAGCTCGCCGGCGGCGGCTCCCTCGTGGACCACACCGTGCACCTCGCCGAGATCCTCGACTCCGTGCTCGGGGAGCCCGAGAGCGTCCACGCCGTCTCCAACCGGATCCTGTACGCGGACCGTGCGGGGGAGGGCGCCGAGACCGGCGGGCTCGTCACCCTCACCTATGCCTCCGGCGTCGTCGCCACCATCGACTGCTCCTGGTCGATGCCGGCCGACGCGCCCACCTGGGGCGGGCTCACCCTCCAGGCCCTCGGCACCGGCGGCCAGCTCCAGATCGACGCCTTCGCCCAGCACGTGGGCGGGCCCGGCCAGTGGCTGCCCTACGGCACCGACCTCGACGCCCTGCTGCTGGACGCCTTCCTCGACGCCGTGCGCGCGGGCGAGGCGGTGGAGCCGACGGGCGAGGTGGGGCTGCGGACCGTCCGCATCGTCGCCGCCGCGCAGGAGTCCGTGCGCACCGGGCAGCCGGTGGCGCTCACGGGGTGAGGGGAGCGGTGCTGGGCATCGTGCGGTGCTGCGAGACCAGCGGTGCTGAGGGCCGCACGGGGCCGGGGCGTGAGGTGCAAGGCCGAAGGGTGCCGGGGCGTGAGGTGCCGGGCCGCAGCGATCCGTCGGCCCCTCAGCCACACTTCCTATAGGGTGCCGGTCGAGCGGGTGCGTCGCCGAGAGCGGCCCGCCCGTGCGACGATCGACGCCGCCGGGACAGGCGATGACACAGGGCCCGGGAAGAGAGGGGAGTGCTGTGATGGCTGTGCGACGGCAGGTGCTGCGCGCCGAGGTCGAGGAGCTGATCCTGCAGCGGCTGCTGGAGGCGCGCTGGCCGCCGGGGGCGCGGCTGAGCATCGACGGGCTCGCCCGCGACCTCGAGGTCTCCCCGACCCCGGTGCGGGAGGCGATGGTGTCCCTCGAGCGCTCCGGGCTGGTGGAGTACGTGGCGCTGCGCGGCTACGTCGTCGCGCCGATGCTCGACGCCGAGCAGATGACCGAGCTGCTCGACGCCCGCCTCGTCGTGGAGACCGCCGCGCTCGGCCGCGCCTTCGAGGACGTGGACGCTCTGCTCGCCGCCCTCGAGGAGGCGCACGCCGCCCACGGCGCCGTCATCGCCCGGATCGAGGCCGCCGGCGAGGTGAGCATCGAGCTGCTCCAGGAGCACTTCCACGCCGACTGGGCCTTCCACCAGGCCCTCTTCGACCACTCCGGGAACCGCTACCTCTCCACGATGGTCGAGACGGTGCGCGCCCACACCCACCGCATGCGGCAGACATGGGTGGGCGGGCCCGCCGCGCTCGACGTCCACGAGGCCTACACCGAGCACGGAAGGATCCTCGAGAAGGTGCGCCGCCACCACCACGACGGGGCGCTGCAGGCCCTGGACGAGCACCTCGCCGCCGTGCTCGAGCGCTCCCACGCCGTCGCCGAGGCCGAGGAGGCCGGCGGCACCGCGAAGGGCTGACGGGCCGCGATCTCAGCGGTCGGCGGCCGGATCCGCCGACGGCTCCGAGAAGCGGGCGCGCAGGAACTCCGAGTGCACGTCGAGGGTGCGCGAGACGCCGGAGACGACCTCGTGCTCGAGCCGGTCCAGGCGCCCGTCCAGCACCGCGAGCTGCTCGTCGATGCGCTGCAGGTTCCCCGCCGCGCGGGCGCGGGTGTCCTCCGTCGAGGTGGGGGTCAGGAAGCCGACCGTGTCCTCGAGCGCGCCCACCAGCTCGGGGACGTAGCGCTCGGTCATGCCCTCCAGCAGCATCACATCGGGGTCCGAGGCGCGACGGGACTGCAGCGCCGCCGAGCCCAGCAGCGCGTCGACCCGCAGCAGGAGGGTCTCGGCGCGGTCCAGCAGGCGCTTCTCCGTCGGCCCCTGGACCCGGCGCCGCATCCGATGGATGCGCCGGCGCTGCTGGATGGAGTCCTTGACGATCTTCTCCAGCATCGCCCGGGTGCCGGAGGAGATCTCCTCCGCGGAGCGGCCCAGGCGCGTCGGCCTCGGTCGACGATTGCGCAGCAGGAAGGCGCTGCCGCCGCCCGCCACCGCGGCGATGCCGAGGCTCGCCAGGAACGGGGTGAGCAGACCGGCCCCGCCCACCAGGGCGCTCACGCCGAGGAGCATGAAGCTGCTGATCCCGAGCACGCCCGCGAGCACCACCGGCACGCCGACGGTCAGCCAGCGCCCTCGCCTGCGGGGCAGCGAGACCGAGCGGGAGCGCGGGGCATGGACCGTGCCCTCGAGGGGTGCGGTGCCGGCGGCCCACGACCCGGGCGCGGGCGGCGCCGGGACGCGCAGGCCGGGGTGCGCGCCGGGACCGGGGCGCGAAGGCGTCCCGCCGGGACGGGCCGGGTGCCGGCGGGACGAGGGGCTCTGGGGGCTCATGGGAACCGCGGACCTCTCTGTGGACGGAGCTGAGGCCATCGACGGGGAGGGCGCGGGGGTCCGGTCCCGGGGCGATCGCGCGAGGCGACCAGCGCGGACGCGGACGGGGCGCGGACCCTCGTCGTCGACGGCTCCCAGGCTATCGCGGCACCGTGAGGATCCCCTGGGGGATGTCCCCCTGATCCTGGGAGGGAGGTCCGGGGCAGGCGGCGTCCTCGGGGAGGGCGGAGGAGGTGTCCATGCCCCCACCACAGCACATCGGCACACCGGGCGACTGAGATCAGGCGGCCGCGTGCGCCTCGGCGATCCGCAGCAGCTCCAGATAGTCCTCGAGCTTCCACGCGGTGCGGCCGACGAAGAGACCGGTCACGTGCTCGATCCCGAGCAGGTCCGCGGCGTTGTCGAGGTTGACCGATCCGCCGTAGAGCAGCCCCGTGACCTTCCCGGAGTACTGCCCGCCGAGCGCGGCGAAGGGCTCGACGAGCTCCTCGACCGTGGCGGGACGGCCCTTCTCGCCGATCGCCCAGATCGGCTCGTAGGCGATCACCACGCGGGAGAGCTCTTCGGCGGAGAGCCCCTTGAGCGCGCCCGCGGCCTGCTCGAGGATGAACGCGCTCGAGCCGCCGGCCTCCTTCACCTCGGCGCTCTCGCCGATACACAGCAGCGGGGTGAGCCCGTGACGCAGCGCCGCGGCGACCTTGAGGCGCGTGGTCTCCACGGTCTCGCCGAAGTGCTCGCGACGCTCCGAGTGTCCGATCTCGACGACCTGGGCGCCGGCGTCCTTCGCCTGTGGCACGGAGACCTCGCCGGTCCACGCGCCCTCGTCCTCCCAGTGCGCGTTCTGCACGCCGAGCAGCACGGGGGAGTCCTCGCCGAGGACGCCTCGTACGGCGGTGGTCGCGGTGAAGGAGGGGATCACGAATGGCTGCACGCCTGAGGGAGCCTGCCCGCCGTGCTCGCTCGCGAGGTGATCGCGCAGGCCCGCGGCCCAGGCGCGGCCCTCGGCGAGAGTCTTGGTCATCTTCCAGCTGGTGCCGATCCAGAGGGGGGACATGCTGCTCCTTCGACGAGACGTGCCATGGGGGGGGTGTTCGACGTCCGGTACCAGTTTCCTGGTACCGGACGTCGAACAACTGGTCGGGTCCTGGTACCGGACGTCGAACAACTGGCCTGTGGGGGCGCGCTCGGGGTGAGAGTGCGCCGCCGGCCCGGGTGCCCAGCCCGAGCCGGTCATCCCGAGCCCGAGCCCGGGGTTCTGAGCCGGGTCCGGGCTCAGCTCACTTGTCGAGGGAGCCGTCGTAGGCGCAGATCGCGTCGACCTTCGCCGCCGAGGACGACTCCGGATCGAACTCGAGGTCGAGCCACACCTTCACCAGCTCCTTCGCGAGCTCCAGCCCGATCACACGCTCGCCCATGCACAGGACCTGCGCGTTGTTCGACAGCACCGAGCGCTGCACGGAGTACAGATCGTGCGCGGTCACGGCGCGGATGCCGGAGACCTTGTTCGCCGCGATCGCGACACCCAGGCCCGTGCCGCAGATCAGCAGAGCACGGTCGGCCTCGCCGGCGGCGATCTTCTCCGCCGCCTCGACCGCGACGTTCGGGTAATAGGTGCCGTCCTCGCGGCCGGTCACGCCCACGTCGATGACCTTCTCGACGCGGGGGTCCTGCTCGAGCAGCTCCTTGAGCGCGGACTTGTGGCCGTAGCCGGCGTTGTCGGAACCGGTGACGATGGTCAGAGCCATGATGTTCTCCTTCGGTGACGAATGATGGGAGTGCAGGTGGCAGGTGCGGATCGGGAGCCCGAGGCGGCGGGACCCCACGGTCCTGGTGGCGGGGCCCCTCGGCCAGCATGCCCGGGACGGAGCAGCGGCGTAAACCTGCTGCCGGGGGGCCCGAGGCGATGCTGCGGCGGATGAGGGGGCTCGCCCGTCCTTGAGGGTCCCGGCCGGGGGGAGAGAGCTGCTCACCCTCCCGGCCAGGAGGATCAGGACAGGTGCTGGCCGAGCTCGCGCATGAGGATCGAGAAGGAGATGGCGCCGGGATCCGGGGTGCCGACCGACTTCTCGCCGAGCACGCGGGCACGGCCCAGGGTCGCGGTGATCTCGGCCGTCGCCTCGGCCGCCTCGCGGGCCACCCCCGCGGCCTGCAGGATCGCCTCGGCCGCGTTCTCGCCGGTGAAGGCCTTCGCGAGCTCCTCGCGGAAGGGCGCGGCGGCGTCGACCATGGTCTTGTCGCCCACCTGCGCGCCCCCGAGCCGCTGGATCGCGTCGATCCCGGCGTCCACCGCGTCCACGACGGTGCGCGCCTCGGCGCCGGCCTGGTCGTCGTAGACGGCGCCGGCCGCGATGAGGGCCGCACCCCAGAGCGCGCCGGAGGTGCCGCCGGCGGACTCGGACCAGGCCTCACCGGCGCGGACCAGCAGGGTGCGGGCCCCTGCGCCGTCCTCGAGCGCCTGGCGTGCGGCGGCCGCGGCGCCCTTGGAGCCGTAGGCCATGCCCTGGCCGTGGTCGCCGTCGCCCGCGATCGCGTCGATGCGGCCCAGCTCCGCCTCCTCGCGTGCGCACACGCCCGCGAACAGGTCCAGCACGCCGGCGACCTTCTCGGCGACCTCGCGGGACTCGCTGCTCGCCGCAGGGGTCTCGTCGGCCCCGGCCTCCCAGAACTCGGTGCGGCGGGGCCGCTCCACGGCCGGCATCGCGCCGCGGTGGAAGGCGGGGGTGTCGACGGGCGCGAGCCAGTGCTGCTCGAGCTCCTCGTCGAGGAACACCAGGGTCAGCGACAGGCCGGCCATGTCGAGGCTGGTCACGAGCTCGCCCACCTCGGGGCGGACGGGGTTGATGCCCGCGTCCTCGAGCAGCGCGGCGACCTTCGCGTAGACGACGAACAGCTCCTCGTACTTCACGGTGCCGAGGCCGTTGACCAGCACCGCGGCGCGGCCCTGGTAGCCGCCCTCTGTGCGCTCGGGCTGTTCGGCGAGGACGCCCTCGACCAGCATCGTCGCGATCTCGTCAGCGGTGCCGATCGGCTCGTCGCGCACGCCGGGCTCGCCGTGGATGCCCAGGCCCACGCCCATCTGCCCGTCGGGCACGTGGAAGAGGGCGCCGGCGGCGCCGGGGAGGGTCGGGCCGTCGAAGGCGACGCCGAAGGAGCGGGTCGCGTCGTTGGCCTTCCACGCGAGGCGCTCGGCCGTATCGAGGTCCGCGCCGGCCTCGATCGCGGCGCCGGCGATCTTGAAGACGGGCAGGTCGCCGGCGATGCCGCGGCGGTCGCGGTGGTTCTCGGGGGTGTTGGAGACGATGTCGTCGCTGACCTTGATGATCCGCACGTCGATGCCCTCGGCGCGCAGCTTCTCGGCCGCGGCGCCGAAGTGGAGCACGTCGCCTGCGTAGTTGCCGAAGCCGAGGATCACGCCGCCGCCGTTCTCGGCGTTGCGGGCGACGGAGTACACCTGGGAGGCCGACGGGGAGGCGAACACGTTGCCGCAGGGGGCGCCGTGGCCCATGCCCGGGCCGACCCAGCCGGCGAAGGCGGGGTAGTGGCCGGAGCCGCCGCCGATCACGAGGGCAGGCTGGCCGGCGGGTGTCTCGGTCGCGCGGACCACGCCGCCGTGGACCACGGCCACGTGGTCGGGGTGGGCCAGGGCCAGGCCCTGGACTGCGTCGGCGGCGAAGGCGGCCGGGTCGTTGAAGAGGTACGTCATCGTGGATTCCTCCGGGTGCTGCCGTGCGGGGGTCGACGGCGCGGGGTCGTGGGGAGCCGGGCGCACCGCGCCGCAGCATACTGATCCTATAGGAAATGTACAGGGTAGGGCAGGGGCGACGAGCGGCAGGAGAGTCCCGTCGGGCGGAGCCTCCCCTGGAGCGGAGCGCCCTGCCCGACCCCTGATCATGCGGCGTGGGCCCTCCGGGCGGAGAGCCACCGGGAAATGGTCAGACCACCATCCACACCAGCGACAGCAGGAGCATGCTCGTGAAGCCCAGGGCCGAGGTGAGCACCGTCCAGGTGCGCAGCCCGTCGGCCACCGAGAGGCCCAGGAACTTCGTGGCGATCCAGAAGCCCGAGTCGTTGATGTGGGAGAGCGAGACCGATCCCAGCCCGATCGCGAGGATGATCAGCACGACCTGCATCGACGAGTAGTCCCCGCCCATCACCGTGCCCTGGACGATGCCCGCGGCCGAGAGGGTCGCGACGGTGCCGGAGCCCTGGGCGACCTTGAAGGCGAGCGCGACGAGGAAGGCGAGCAGCAGGATCGGCACGCCCGCGCCCAGGAGCAGGCCGGAGACCGCATCGCCCACGCCGGTCTCCGTCAGCACCTTCGCGAAGACGCCGCCGGCGCCGGTGACCAGGATGACGATCGCGGCCGGGCCGAGCGCGCCGTCCATGACCTCGCTGATCTGGGCTCTGCCCCAGCCGTGCATCATCCCCAGCAGATACATCGCCGCGAGCGTCGCGACCAGCAGAGCGAAGGCGGGGGCACCGAGGAAGGAGACCACGTGCGCGGCGGTCGAGCCCTCGGTCAGCAGGAGCCCGCCGACGGTCCCGAGCGCGATCAGCAGGATCGGCAGCAGGATCAGCGCGATCACCAGGCCGGCCGACGGGCGACGCCCGGCGAGCTCCCCGTCGGCCGACGACACGGCGGTCGAGCCGCCGCCGGTGAAGTCGTCGCCCGTGCGGGCGTCCGCGGGGGCGAGGGCGAGGGACGAGGCAGCGGCGACGTGCGAGGAGCCGGAGGCGCCGTCGACCGCTGCGCCGTCGTTCCCACCGACGGCGGCGCGGCGACCGCGCCCCGCGCCGCCGAGCTCAGCCGCGCCGGTGCCGGCGTACTTCTCCGCGATCTCCGGGGTGAGCGTGAAGACCTTCGAGGTCACGCGCTTGCCGACGAGGTGGACGAGCAGGCACATCGGGATCGCGAGCACGATGCCGGAGAGGGTCACCAGGCCCATCAGGTCCTCGCCCAGCAGGGTGGTGGAGCCGACGATGCCGGGGTGCGGCGGCACGGTGTTGTGGATGAACACCATGAACACGGCGACCGGCATGCCGATCGCGACCGGTCCGCGATGCCCGGCCGCCTTCGCGAAGGCGAAGATGATCGGGACCAGGATGATGAAGGCGACGTCGAAGAAGATCGGGATCGCCACCAGGCCCGAGGCGATCAGCAGCGCCTGCGCCAGGCGCTTCTCACCCAGCGCCTCGGCGGCCGCGTGGGCGATGACCTCGGCGCCGCCGGTGCGCTCGATGATCCCGCCGAGCATCGCGCCGAGCCCGACGAGCAGGGCGACGCTGCCGAGCGTGCCGCCCATGCCCTCGATCATCAGGGGGACGACGTCCTGGACGGGGATGCCGCCGGCGAGCGCCGTCAGCACTGCGACGACGAGCAGAGCGACGAAGGCGGGCCACTTGAGCTTGATGACCGTGAACAGCAGGATCGCGATCGCGCCGGCGGCGATGCCGACGAGGAGAAGGGGGTCCATCGGAACCTCTCGGAACGGGCCGGGGCGGTCGTCAGCGACCGCCCCGGCGTGAGGGTGTGCTGGTCAGCGCTCGATCTTGTCGAGATTGAGCATCTGGGCGAGGACCTTGTCGAGCTCCTCGTCGTCCCAGACCTTCGTCCAGTCGGGCTTGATGATGGACTCGCGGCCGTAGTCCATCGCGCGCAGGCACGCCTCGGAGAAGGGGTTCGAGCCGCGCAGCGCGTTGGTGAGCGAGATGAAGATGTGGCCGTAGAACAGAGCCTTCACGGCCTTCTCGGGGATGCCGACCTCGTTGATCGCGTGGTCCATCGAGTCCTTGAGGAACTGGCCGATCATGCACCCGGTGGTCTCCACCAGGGTGGGCTCGAGCTGGGCGAGCTGCTTGATCGTCACCCAGTGCACGTCGATGACGGGGGCGTAGATCGCGCGGATCACCTCGGCGGTGCGCGCGCGGACCTGCTCGTCGCCGCCCTCGTAGGCGGCGACGACCTCCTGCGGCGCGGCGATGCCGCCGAAGGTGTCGGCCCACTCCTCGGGCGTGGTGCGCTCGAGGAAGACCGACGGGTGGGCGGGGTGCGCGCAGGCCTGGTGGACGCCCTCGCGCTCGGCGAGCAGGCCCGCGTAGGCGGCCGCCGGGTCCAGGGTCAGCAGCACCGAGCCGTCCTTCATCAGCGGCACGACCTGCTCGGAGATCTTTCCGAGGACCACGTCGGGGACCGCGAGGATCACGACGTCGGCCGCGGTCGCGGCGTCCTCGAGGGTGGAGACCTCGCGGCCGAGCTCCTTCAGGCGCTGCTGGCCGGCCTCGGAGGCCTCGACGTAGAGGATCGGGGCGTCGGTGAGGTTCAGGTTGTTCGAGACGCGGGTGCCCATCTTCCCGGCCGCGCCGACGACGGCGACGGTGATCGACGGATCGAGCTCCACGGTCTTGCCGTACAGGGGGTTCAGTTCCTTGCTGCTGGTCATCGGTGACTCCTTCTGGTGGGGCGACGGGTGTCGCAGGGGGTGCGGCGGGGCCGCGGGGCGGCGCGACACGAGGTCGCGGGGCGGGGACCGGTGGGGCCGGTGTTGGTCGAGGCGGGCCGACGGTGTCGTCGTCGGCCGACGGGTCAGGCGGCGGAGAGGCGGTGCGTCTCGCGCCAGTCGCGCAGCGCCGCGAGGGTGCGGTCGGTCCAGGCACGCTCGGTCTCGAGCGTGGTCTCGAGATCGCCCTGCCAGGGCAGCCAGTGCTCGACGATCGCGGACGGGGCGCGGCCGACGGCCGACGCGGCGCGATCGCCGGAGTAGACGTGGCGCAGCTCGTGGTCGAGGTCGAGCAGGCCCTCGCCGAGCGGGGCGCCGGAGTAGGTGAAGCCCACCCAGCCCTCCTGGCGTGCGAAGGCGAAGTCCTTCACGTGCAGGTTCACGGTGCGCGGGGCGCAGGCCTCGACCACGTCCTTCGGGTGCTCGAGCGCGGAGACGCAGTTGGCCGGGTCCAGGCAGATCCCCACGTGCGGGGAGTCGAGCTCCTCGACGATGCCGAGCAGGGTGGAGGTGGTGACCTGCTCGTAGGTCTCCAGCGCGAGGGAGACGCCTGCCGCCTCGAGGCGGGGGAGCGAGGCGCGCAGCTCGGAGACCGCCTCCTCGGAGCCGGAGGCGACCTCCTGGGACTGGATCATCGAGCGCAGGGTGCGGGCGCCGAGCGCCTCGGCGATGTCGAGGTAGCGGCCCAGATGGTCCCGGCCGATCGTGCGGGTGCCCAGCTCGAGCTCGACGCCGAGCAGCTCGGCCCGCTCGCGCAGGTCGTGCAGACCGGCGGTGTCGAGCTGCTCGACGCGCGGGTCGTCGCAGATCTGGAAGACCTCGCAGCCCAGGCGCGCGGCCCGGTGGACCATCGCGGGGATGTCGAGCGGGGCGGGGTTGCGGCTCTCGAACTCCCAGAACAGGGAGTAGGTGCCGATGCCGATCTTCATTGTCCGGGGGACTCCGTCGTTGGTGTCGGGCAGGTGCGTGGTGGTCACCGTAGACGGAAGAACCGCAACTGGTCAACCGGTTGGCCATAGATGGGCCCGCGGGAGGGCGATTCGGGGCGTCGGGTGCCGAAGGTGGCGAGGTGTTGCGCCGTTGCCAGCACAGGGGCGCCGAGGCGCGGTCGAGCGAGAGCGCGCGTCTCGGGTGGGGGTGTGCTGGCTCTGCTCGCGTCGATACATCCCGTCTGAGGTGTCGGAATCACCCGGTCATTCGGACAGCTCAGACGGGACGGACCCCCGTAGCGACACTTCAGGAGGGATGGGCCTCGAGAACGGCCCAGCAGGGTGAGTGGGGGCGGGCGGCTGGGTCAGCCCGCGTCGACGCCCTCGTGGGACCTCGTCCCGGCGTCTCCGGCGACCCGCAGCAGCCGTGCCCGCGCCGTGGCCATGTGGGCGATCATCGCGGAGGCCGCGCGGTCGCCGTCGTGCGCCTCGAGCGCCTCGAGGATCGCGGCGTGCTCCTCCAGCGCGATGCGCATGTCCTCGGCCTCGTGCACGGAGCGATCGTTGTAGACGCGCAGGAGCTGCCGGCTCATGGCGAGCAGGTCAGTGACGATCGGGTTCTGCGCGGCGGCGCCGAGCACGGCGTGGAAGGCCGCGTCGGCGGTGACGAAGGTGTCGAGGTCCTCGAAGCCCTCGCGCATGCCCTCGATCGACTCGCGCAGAGCGTCGATCTGCTCGGAGGAGATCCGCTCGGCGGCCAGGCGGGCACAGAAGCTCTCGAGGCCCGCTCGCAGCTCCATCAGCTGGTCGGTGCTGCGCTCGCCGATCATCAGGCCCCAGCTGAGGGTCTGGGGGAGGAGCTCGCTCGCCGTGCCGCGCAGATAGGTGCCCGAGCCGGGGCGCACGTCGACGATGCCGAGGATCTCGAGGGCCGCGAGCGCCTCGCGGATGGCCGAGCGGCCGACACCGAGGGCGGAGGCGAGCTGGCGCTCCGGGGGGAGGCGGGTGCCCGGCTCCAGGTCCCCGCCCGTGAACAGCTCGAGCATCCGGCCCGCGACGCCGGAGACCGGCGTTCCCGCGGGAACGGCCGACAGCGCCTCGGCGAGGGCGTCGGAGGTGCTGTCGGAGAAGGCGGGCATGCCTGGAAAGGTACCAAGGGCTCGGGGGTCCCCACCCCTCGGACGTCGCGGATCCGCCGGAGCCCTTCCCCACGCTCTCCTCTCGCTCGCCTCGTGCTCTTTCCCTTCACCCCAAGTTCCTATAGGATCGATGGCACGAGTGACCCCCGTGAAAGGACGACGATGTTCACCGCAGAGAACTGGCCCATCGGTGCCAACATGCTCTCGTTCGGCAGCACCACGCCGGACGGCACCCCCACCCTCGAGGCCTCCTCGAGCGTCTGGGCCTCCCAGCTGCGACAGGTCAAGGAGCTCGGCGTCGACCAGATCGACCCCACCGACGCCTGGCTGCCGCTCGCGAAGCTCTCCGACGAGCGGGTGGAGGAGTTCCGCCGCGTGCTCGACGGCGAGGGGCTGACCCTCTCCTCGATCTCCATGACCCGCAACTCCGTCGTCGACGTCGAGAACGGCGAGCAGAACCTCGCCGACGCGCTGCGCTTCATCGAGCTGGCCCCGAGCTTCGGCGTGACCGTCGTGAACACGGGCTTCATGCAGGCCCTCACCGAGGAACAGGCCGCCGCGATCTGGTTCTGGCTCGCCGACGGCCACGTCGACGACCCGGCCCTGCGCGACCTCGCGATCGAGCGGGTCCGCACCCTCGGCGACGCCGCGAAGGCGCAGGGCATCGAGGTCAGCCTCGAGATGTACGAGGACACCTACATCGGTACGGCCGACGATGCCGTGGCATTCCTCCGCGACGTCGACCACGAGAGCGTCGGCCTGAACCCGGACCTCGGCAACCTCGTGCGCCTGCACCGCGAGGTCGAGCCCTGGCCGGACATGTTCGAGAAGGTGCTGCCGCACTCGAACTTCTGGCATATCAAGAACTACACCCGCGACCTCGACCCGGCCACCGGCGCCTACTCGAGCGCGCCCATGCCGCTGAAGTACGGCTACATCAACTACCGCCAGGTCATCCGCCGAGCCCTCGACCTGGGCTACACCGGCCCGTTCTGCTGCGAGCACTACGGCTCCGACTCCCTCGGCGTGATCGCCGAGAACGTGCAGTACATCCGCCAGGTGCTGAGCTCGGCGCTGGCCGAGACCGCCTGAGCCCCCGGCCCGGGACCCCCGTTCGAAGGAGAACACCATGACCCTCGAGATCACCCGCGTCCAGCCCTTCCCCGAGGCCCGCACCGCCGTCGTCACCGGCGCCGGCGCCGAGCGCGGCATCGGCCGACGCGTCGTCCGCAAGCTCGTCGCCGACGGCTGGAGCGTCGCCGCGGCCGACATCGACGGCGCCGCCGTCGAGGCCTTCGCGGCGCAGCTGAACGACGAGATCCCCGCGGAGTCCGGCCGGAAGGTGCTCGGCGTCGGCATCGACGTGGCCGACCCCGAGTCCGTCGAGGCGGGCTTCTCCCGCATCGACCGCGAGCTGCCTCAGGTCGTGGCGCTGGTGAACCTCGCCGGCATCCCCTCCCCGCAGCCGCTCATGGACATCACCCCGGAGAGCTGGGACCGCGTCATGGGCGTCAACGCCAAGGGCGCGCTGCTGATGACCCAGGCCGCGGCGCGCCGCATGATCGACGGCGGTGTCGGCGGCCGCATCGTGAACACCTCCTCGATCACCGCCCTCGACGGCGGCGGCACCTTCTCCAAGACCGGCTACGCCGCCGCGAAGGCCGCCGTGCAGGGCCTGACCCGCGGCACGGCGCGCGAGCTCGGCGTCCACGGCATCACCGCGAACGTCATCCTGCCGGGCCCGATCGACACCGACATCATGGGCGGCACACTCACCGACGAGCGCAAGGAGGGGATGAGCGCGAACATCCCGCTGCAGCGCGTGGGCCAGCCCGAGGAGGTCGCGGGCCTGATCGCGTTCCTCGTGGGCGAGGACTCGAGCTTCGTGAGCGGCACGTCGATCAACGTCGACGGCGGCAAGCACATGCACTGACCTGCGCGACAGGCTGGGGCAAGGCGCCCATCAGGCGCCTCGGTCCTCGGTTCTGCGGCAGTATCACGTCGCAGGACCACCCCTGGTCAATATCCAATAGGATAGCTAGAATGGCTGTCACGAGCCCACGGAACGCCTTCACGAAGGCGGCGTCGGGCGTGGCAGCGCCGGCGCCCTCGTCCGAGAGGCGCCCCCGGACGAAGGAGTTCCCCCGAATGACCATCTCGACCATCTCGACCGTCACCATCGTCGGCGCCGGATACATGGGCGGCGGCATCGCCCAGGTCCTCGCCATCGCCGGCTTCGACGTGACCATCGCCGACGTCAGCGTCGAGAACGCGAACGCCTCCCTCGAGCGCCTGCAGCGCGAGGCGCGCGAGTTCGAGGAGCAGGGCCTGTTCTCGCCGGGCTCCGCGGACCTCGTCGCGAAGAACATCTCCGCCGGCAAGAGCCTCGAGGAGGCCGTGGCGGACGTCGACTTCATCGAGGAGGCGGTCTTCGAGCGCCTCGACGTCAAGCGCGACGTGCTCGGCATGATCTCGCAGCACGCGCGCCCCGACGCGATCATCGGCACCAACACCTCGACCATCCCGGTCAAGGAGCTGGTCAGCGCGGTGAAGAACCCCGAGCGCTTCCTCACCGTCCACTTCTCCAACCCCGCCCCCTTCATCCCCGGCGTCGAGCTCGTCGCGGGCGAGGCCACGACGCCCGAGACCGTCGCCGCGGTCAAGGAGCTGCTGGAGAAGTCGGGGAACGAGGGCGCCCAGGTCGCCGACACCCCCGGCATGGTGCTGAACCGCCTCCAGTACGCGCTGCTGAAGGAGGCGACCTCCATCGTCGAGGAGGGCGTCGCCACCGCAGAGGACGTCGACACCATCGTCCGCACCACCTTCGGCTTCCGACTGGGCTTCTTCGGCCCCTTCGCGATCGCCGACCAGGCCGGCCTGGACGTCTACGCGAACTGCTTCGTGACCTTCGAGGACGCCTTCGGCGACCGCCTCGCCACCCCGACGATCCTCACCGAGGCCGTCGCCGAGGACCGCAAGGGCGTCAAGAACGGCAAGGGCCTGCTCGGCGACTATGACGAGGCGACCGCCGCGGAGCTGATCGCCTACCGCAACAAGGCCTACGCGAAGATGTCGCAGCTCCTGGCCGAGCTCGGCCCCGCACCGAAGGCGACGCCGAAGGACTCCTGACGACGGGGTGCCGGCCGACGCCCCATCGGCCGGCCCTGCGCCGCACCACTTCGATCAGTCCTGCGGGCTCTGCCCGTCGGACAGGATCACGCCGTAACCCACCCATCCATCCTGCGGGCTCCGCCCGTCGGCCGGGCATCGACGCCCGGGACTCGAGCGAGCGCTCGGGACCCGCGCGCCGACCCGGGTCCCGAGCGCTCCGGCGTGACGGCACCCGACGAGCACCGCCACCACACCCCTGGAGACACTCCCGTGGAAGAACTCGTCCTCGCAGAGCGGCCTGTCTGGCTGCTCCTGACGATCGCGGTCGTCGCGATCGCCTTCCTGCTGTTCCTGATCATCAAGACCCGTCTGCACGCCTTCTTCTCGCTGCTGATCGTCGCTGTTCTGACCGGCCTCGCCGCCGGCATCGGCGTCGCCGACGTGATCGACGTGGTCATCGCCGGCTTCAGCAGCACCGTGGGCACAGTCGCCCTGCTCGTGGGCTTCGGCGCGGTCCTCGGACGCATCATCGAGGTCACCGGCGGCGCGCAGGTGCTCGCCGACAAGATGCTCGACACCTTCGGGGAGAAGCGGGCGCCGCTCGCCCTCTCGGTCGCCTCGCTGTTCTACGCGTTCCCGATCTTCCTGGACGCCGGCTTCATCGTGATGCTGCCGGTCATCTATACGGTCGCCCGACGCCTCGGCGGCTCGTTCATGCTCTACGTGCTCCCCTCGATCGCGTCGTTCATGATGATGCACGCGCTGCTGCCGCCCCACCCCGGGCCCACGGCCGCCGCGACGGTGATGGGCGCGGACATCGGTCTCGTGATCCTCGTCGGGCTTCTGATCGGGCTTCCCACCTGGTACTTCGGCGGCTACCTGGTCGCCCGGGCGATCTCGAAGCGCTTCCCGGACACCCCGGTGCCGGCCCTGCTCGGCGAGCCGCGCGAGGTCCCGGTCGAGGAACGGCCCGCCTTCGGGGCGATCCTGCTGGTCCTCCTCATGCCGCTGGTGCTGATCTTCTTCAACACCGGGCTCTCGACCATGGAGGCCTCCGGCTCCGTCTCCGACCAGAACGTCCTCTACCAGCTCTCCCGACTAGTGGGGGCGACCCCGGTCGCGATGGCCTTGTCCGCGCTGACCGCGATGGTGCTGCTCTATGTGATCCCGCGCCGTCGCTCCGGTCAGCAGGTGGGCGGACTTCTCGAGGAGCTCGTGGACGACGCGCTCGCCCCCGTCTGCTCGATCATCCTGATCACCGGCGCCGGCGGCGCCTTCGGCCGCGTCCTCACCGAGACCGGCATCGGCGGACAGGTCGCCGAGGGCCTGGATGCGATGGGGCTCCCGCTGATCATCGCCGCGTACCTCGTGACCATGGCGATGCGCATCGCCCAGGGCTCGGCGACCGTCGCCGCGACCACCGGCGCCTCGATCATGGCGCCGGCGATCATGGCCGGCGACTTCGGGACCATCGCGGTCGCCGCCGTCGTCATCGCGATCGGCGCCGCGTCCATCGGCTGGTCCCATGTCAACGACTCCGGCTTCTGGCTGATCGGCAAGTTCTGCGGCTTCGACACGATCACGACGTTCAAGACCTGGTCGCTGGTCGGCACGACGATCTCGCAGCTCGGCTTCGCGCTGTCCTCGCTGCTGTTCGTGATCGCCGCCTAGCCGATCGGGGCCGGTCTGACAGGCTGGGACGGGGCGCGGCCCCGCCCCGACCGTCGGCCCGGCCCCGCACCGGCCCGCCCGTCCTCGTCCCCGCCGGGACGCACCGCTCCTGGAAGAAGGCCCCGTGACCGCCACCGCGCCCACCGACCGCCGACTGCTGATCCTCGACGACGACCCCACCGGGTCCCAGTGCGTCGCGGGGATCGACGTCGCCTTCGACCTCGACCCGGCGATCCCTGTCGGCGTCCTCGCCGAACCCGGCAGCGCCTGCTTCGTCCTGACGAACACCCGCGCCCTGGACGAGGTGGAGGCCGTGGCGCTGAACCGCCGCGTCGTCGCCGGCGTGCTCGACGGGGGAGTCCCGGCGGCCGGGCTGCACGTCGTCTCCCGCTCCGACTCGACCCTGCGCGGCCACGTGATCGCCGAGCCGGTCGCGATCGCCGACGAGCTCGCCGAGCGCGGCATCGACGTCGACGCCTTCGTGCTCTGCCCCGCGATGCTCGAGGCGGGCCGGTTCACCGAGCGCGACGTCCACTACGCCACCGTCGACGGCGAGGCCGTCGAGGTCGCCGAGACGGACTTCGCACGCGACGCCACCTTCGGCTATACCAGCTCCGACCTGCGGGAATTCCTCGAGGAGCGCTCCGGCGGCGCCGTGCGCGCGAGCGAGGTCCTCTCGCTCTCGCTCGAGGACATCCGTGAGGGCGGCACCGCGCGGGTGCGGACGCTCCTCGCCGGCGCCCGCGAGAGGACCTGGGTCGTCGTCAACGCCACCGAGTACGAGGACCTCGAGGTCGTCGCCGGGGCGATGGCGGCGCTCGAGGCGGAGGGACGCACCTTCGTCACCCGCTGCGCGCCCTCCTTCGTGCGCCCACTGGTCGGGCAGCAGGGCGCACGCGTCGTCGACCCCGACTCGATCACGATCCCCGAGGGGCGGCTCGACCACGGCCTGGTCGTCGTCGGCTCCCACGTCGGACTGACCACCACGCAGCTGCGCGCCGTCCAGCAGCGCGGCACCCTCGCCGAGGTCGAGATCCACGTCCCCTCCGTGCTCGACGAGCGCCGCGAGCACCACCTCGCCGACGTCTCCGCGCAGGCGACGGCGACCCTCCGCACTTCCGACTGCGTCGTCTTCACCAGCCGCAACCTGGTGCGCACCGACGATCCCGCCGAGTCCCTCGCCATTGCCCGCAGCGTCTCCGACGCCGTGGTCGAGGTGGTCCGACGGGTGCGCGCGGCGAAGCCCGCCTGGGTGGTCGCCAAGGGCGGGATCACCTCCCACGAGGTCGCCGAGAACGGCCTCGGGATCCGTCGCGCCCGCGTCGAGGGACAGTTCTGGCCCGGGCAGGTCTCCCTGTTCTCCGCCCAGGAGGCGCCGGACGAGGTCATGGGCGCCCCCTACGTCGTCTTCCCCGGCAACGTCGGCGGCGAGCAGGCCCTCGCCGACGTGGTCGACGTGCTCGCCGCCGCGGTGAGCGCCCGATGACCCCCGCCGCACCCGCCACCGCGGACCCGACCCCGAGGAGCCCCCGATGACCACCACCCCCGCCGTCGCCTGGATCGGACTGGGCGCGATCGGCGCCCCCATGGCCCGCGCCCTCGCCGGCGCAGGACTGCCCGTGACCGCCTACGACCTGTTCCCCGCGGCCCGTGAGGCGATCGCCGAGGTCGCCGCCACGACGGAGACAGCGCGCGAGGCCGCGCGAGGCGCCGACGTCGTCGCGGTGATGGTCGCGACCCCCGACCAGCTGGAGGCCGTCCTGTTCGGCGAGGAGGACGGGATCGCCGGCGAGCTCACGGCGGGGACGGTGCTGCTGATCATGTCGACCGTCGGGCCCGCCGCCCTCGACGCGACCGCGACCCGGCTCGAGGGGACGGGCGTGCGGATCGTGGACGCGCCCGTCTCCGGCGGGGCCGCCCGTGCGGCCGACGGCGACCTGCTGGTCATGGTCGGCGGTGCGGAGTCCGACGTCGCCGCCGCGCGGCCGGTCCTCGACGCCCTCGCCTCGAACGCCCCCGTCGTGGGCCCGCGCCCCGGGGACGGGCAGCGCTTCAAGATCGTCAACCAGCTGCTGTGCGGCGTGCACATCGCCGCCGCCGGCGAGGCGCTCGCGCTCGCCGACTCGATGGGCCTGGACCTCCGCCAGGTCCACGAGGTGCTCGGCACCGGCGCGGCCGCCTCCTTCATGTTCGGCGACCGCGGCGCACGCATGGTCGAGGGCGCCTACGACGACGTCCGCTCCGCGTTGACCCTCTTCGTCAAGGACATGGGGCTGGTCGCCGAGGCCGCAGAGGAGGTGGACCAGCAGGTGCCGCTCGCGACCGCCGCACAGCAGCTCTACCGCCGCGGCAGCGAGCTCGGCTGGGACCGCCGCGACGACTCGATCGTGTACCGGGTGCTGCGGGAGGGCTGAGCAAGGAGGACACTCGGACCAAGCCTGCACGCCCGACTCGACGGAGAGCCCCACTGCCATGCTTGACCCCTCGACCTGGGATTCCCTCCCGCAGCGACTGCCCGACTGGTTCTGCGACGCGCCGCTCGGCATCTTCATCCACTGGGGCCCGTACTCCGTGCCCGCCTGGGCCGAGCCCACCGCAGAGCTCGGCGCGGTCCCCGACGACGCCGGCTGGTTCGCCCACAACCCCTACGCCGAGTGGTACTTCAACACGATCCGCATCGAGGGCTCCCCGGCGGCCGAGCACCACCGCGAGGTCCACGGCGACGCGCCCTACGACGACTTCCTGGACCAGTGGGACACCTCCGACTTCGACCCCGCCGCCTGGGCCGACCTGTTCCGCCACGCCGGCGCCGACTACGTCGTGCCCACCACCAAGCACCACGACGGGGTGACCCTGTGGGACGCGCCCGGCACCGGGGGCCGCAACACCGTGCACCGCGGCCCGCAGCGGGACCTCGTCGGCGAGATCGCGACCGCGGTGACCGAGGCGGGCATGCGCTTCGGCGTCTACTACTCCGGCGGTCTGGACTGGCACGTCCGGCCGACGGAGCCGCTGGTCAGCGGTGAGGACGTGCACGACCTGAAGCGTCCGCGGGGCGACGAGTACGGGAGGTACTGCGCCTCCCATGTCCGCGACCTCATCGACCGCTACTCACCCGACGTCTTCTGGAACGACATCGGCTGGCCCGACGAGAACTTCCACTTCGAGGAGGGCGGGCTCGGCGAGCTGCTCGAGCACTTCTACACGTCCCGTCCCGAAGGGCTGATCAACGACCGCTTCGCCGGCGCGCACCAGGACTTCGTGACCACCGAGTACCAGTCCGGGGAGATCCCCGACGGCCAGCCGTGGGAGAACTGCCGCGGCGTGGGCCTCTCCTTCGGCTACAACCAGGTCGAGAATGACGCCCAGTACATGACCGGTGCGCAGGTGATGCGGCACGTCGTCGACGCGGTCTCCAAGGGCGGGCGGGTGCTGCTGAACGTCGGCCCCCGCGCCGACGGCTCCGTCCACGAGCTGCAGGTCGCGGCGCTCGAGTCCCTCGGCGAGTTCATGGCCGAGCACAAGGCGCGCCTGGCCGGCTCCCGCGGCCTCGGCGAGCTCACGCTCGACGGCGTCGACTGGGCGCGGGCGGTCGAGAAGGACGGGATGTGCCACGTCTTCCTCAGCGGCCCGGCCGGCGCGGTCCGGCTCGACGCCTCCGCGCTGCCGGAGAGCTTCGACTGGCCGGCGGGCGGAGCCGAGGTGACTCTCGCCGGTGAGGAAGCCGCACCGGTCTCGGTCTCGGCGGCACGCACGCACCACATCGGCTGACGCCGCTCACCTCTTCGGGCGTGCACGATTCGGCGTCCCCCGCGTGACCTCAGCTCGCACAGGGCGGTGAGATCACGCAGGGGACGCAGAATTGTGCGCTGCATCGAGGACGGTGGCGGCGTGGGCGGGAGCCGTCACCCTGGCGCAGTCAGTCCTGGACGACGCCGAGGTGGGCGGCCCGGTCATGGGCGCCACCCTGACCATGGGCGTTGCCGACTTCGACGAGGTCGCCGAGAAGATCACCGCCGCGGGCGGCACGGTCGCGCTGCCGAAGTACGCGCTGCCGGGCATGGCCTGGCAGGGCTACTTCCACGACACCGAGAACAACGTCTTCGGCATCCACCAGCCGGATCCCGAGGCGAAGTGAGCGCCGCGGCCCGGCGTGCGGGGCCGGGCCGCAGCCGGGCGTCAGGAGTGCTCAGCGGCCGAAGAGGTCGCCGAGGCCGAGATCGGAGACCCGGTCGCCGAAGCCGGTGAGCTGCTCGCCGAGGTCGGTGACGCCGCCGCCGATCCCGTCGGCCGCGCCGTCGAGGCCATCGATGCCGCCGAAGTCGCCCATTCCCTCGAGCCCCTCCATGCCCTCGAATCCGTCGGTGAAGCCCGCGAGCTGCTCGGAGAGGTCGGGGGCGAGGGCGTCGACGTCGATCCCGTCACCGATCGCCGCCTCGAGCAGCGATCCGCCGACGGAGCTGAGCACCGCGCCGCCTGCGACGGCCGCGAGCAGGCCCGCCGCACCGACTCCCGCCGCCCCGAGGCCGACGGCACCGGCACCGAGCGCGGCCTTGCCGATCCCGCCGGAGGGGCGCCCGCCCGCGCCGTCGCGGCTGGAGTCGTCCGCGCCCGAGCCGTCCCCGTTTGCACGGGAGGGGCCGACGCCGCCGGAGCGGCCCAGCAGACGCGTGAGCCGGCGCGGATCCAGCACCCCGAGACGGGTCGCGGAGCGGGCGAGGTCCTGCGGGTCCTCGGAGCGCGGCCGCTCGCCCTCGGGCAGCTCGCTGCGCATCGACGAGCTCAGCTGCTGCCGCTGCGCCGGGGTGAGGCGCTCGAACGCCTCGCGGTGCACGCGCTCGAGCTGGTCCGGCTCCGCGGTGCGCACCAGGTAGTCGTAGCGGGCGATCGCCCGACGGTCCTCCGCGGTGACCTCCGTCGCCCCCGCCGCGCCGGCGGCTCGGGCTGCGCCGGCGGGCCCAGTGGCGCCCGTGTGCGCGCCACTGCCGGAGCCGTGGACGGAGCGGTCCCCGGCGAGGGACGGCATGGACGTCGTCGGGATGCCCACGTCCGTCCCGCGCGAGGAGTCCGCGGCCCGGTGGTCCCGGCGCGGGCCGTCGCCCCGGGAGGGCGAGGGGTCGTGAGCGGTGCGCTGTGAGTCACCGTCCCCGGTGAGGGCATCGGCGGCGCCGCGCACGAGGGAGCGCCAGTCCGGGCCCCCTCCCGAGCGGGAGCGGCCCGAGCTCTGCTGGTCCAGGGCCTTCTGTGCGGTGCCGATCAGGCGGCGGAACGTGCTCATGAGCGTCCTTCCGGTGGGGCGCGCCCGGGGCTCCGGGCAGGAGACGAGAGTGCCGGCGCCGCCTCCGTACCCGCCGGGATGTCCCTGGACCGCGCCTGGGAGGACTCCCGTAAAGGGTCCGCGATCATCGAGGGTGAGGGTGGCGGTATCCGCGAGGTCTTCCGCGCATGCAAGGAGAGGGGCCTGTCTCGCCCGCAGCTGATCGATACCGGTGTGCAGTCCAAAGCCCTTCTCTGGCGACCCGCTAGAGAAGGTGGCGAGGGAGCGCAATCGGGAATGCGTCAGATCGTCGACGAGAAGAGCCGGCGGCCCTCCAGAGCTCCATGCATACGCGGCATGAAGCGCTGGTGCTCAGCAACCTTCGTGATCACGGCCCCTGCGCACTTCGGGACCTTGCCGTCGACTCCGGTCTGAACCTCGGTCAGCTTCGGTACGCGTTGGTACGACCGATGGAGGAGGGCCTTGTGGTCATGGGGGCGAAGACGATGCCGAGCCCCATCCCGGCCACTCGCTGGATGACCGCGCAGACCAGCACCAGGCCGATCAGGGTCAGGGACAGGGCGAGGGACACGCGGCCACCGTATCGGGAAGCCCCCGGCTGCCGACGCCGCGCTCACGGGGCGCCGCTGCGTAGCCTGCCCTCATGACGATGCCCGGGACGACGGAGGCGGGCGCCGGGGATCCCGCCCGGATCCGGCTGCGCCCCGTGCGGAGCGCAGTCGGGGACCTCTACCTCCGCCTGCGCTGCGATCCCGCGCTGATGGCGGAGCTCGGCGGCGCGCTGCCGGCGGAGCGGGTCCTCGCCAGCCTGCGACGCGAGGTGGAGGAGACCGAGCAGGGTCGCGCCCGTGTGGTCGTCGTCGAAGTGCGCGACGGGGCGACCTGGCACGGCGCGGGCAGCAACGCTCGTGCCCGAGTCTGCCACCACAGGACGTGGTGAGCGCCGGCGGCGGCCGACCAGTCGGACGATCGTCGTCGACCCGGAGCCCGCAGTCATAGGCTGGGCCGGCAAACGCATACCGAGGAGGCTCCGCCATGACCGCTGTTCCCGCTCCGCCCTTCCACGACGGCAGGTCCGTCCCCCAGCTCGGCTACGGCGTCTGGCAGGTCGAGGACGAGGTCGCGGCCGACGTCGTCCGCCAGGCGATCGACGCCGGCTACCGGCACATCGACACCGCGGCCGGCTACCAGAACGAAGGCGGCGTGGGCCGCGCCGTGAAGGCCGCGGACGTCCCGCGCGAGGACCTGTTCATCACCACCAAGCTCGCCAACGAGGACCAGGGATTCGACTCCGCGAAGGCGGCTCTCGACGCCTCCCTCGAGAAGCTCGACACGGATTACGTGGACCTCTATCTCATCCACTGGGCCAGCCCCCAGCGCGGGAAGTACCTCGAGTCCTGGAAGGCCCTCATCGAGCTGCAGCAGGAGGGGAAGGCGAAGTCCATCGGCGTCTCGAACTTCCCGATCCCGCAGCTCGAGGAGATCATCGCCGAGACCGGAGTGGTTCCCGTGATGCACCAGATCGAGCTGCACCCGCAGTTCCAGCAGTCCGAGCTGCGTCGTTACCACGCCGAGAAGGGCATCCTCACCGAGGCATGGTCGCCGCTGGGGCAGGGCGGCGACATCCTGAAGGATCCGGTGATCACCGCGATCGCCGAGGCCCACGGCGTCGACGCCGGCCAGGTGATCATCGCCTGGCACCTGGCGATCGGGAACGTCGTGATCCCGAAGACCGTCACGCCCGAGCGGATCGTCTCGAACCTCGCCGCCGCGCAGCTCGTCCTCACCGACGAGGAGGTCGAGCGCATCGACGGCCTGGACCGCGCGGACGGACGGATCGGCGCGGACCCCGCGAACCCCGGGTTCTGACTCGCCCGGTCCCGACCAGCTGGGCCGGGTGGGGTCAGAACCGCTGGGCCGGCCAGCTGGGTCCGGTGCCACTGTGCCGGGGAGCTGGATCCGGAGCTGTTGGGCCGGGCGGCCGGGTCCGGAGCTGCTCGTGTCCGCCGAAGGGACGTGAGGAGCAGGTGGCCTGTCATAGGCAGGCCGCGTGCCGCTGACGTCCCTTCGGTGAACACAGCCTGCGGAGAGGCCGACGGCGGGGCCAGGACCGGGCGGACCTCTGCACCGCGGCCAGCCCGGGCAGGGCTCGCCAGAGGGTGCGGGCCACGGCTGGGCACCTGTGAGGGATCGGCCCGGGATCAGCGGCCGGAGAACAGCGCCGCGATCAGCGGGTGTCCGGCCTCGTAGCCCTCGAGCAGCTTCCGGCCCAGCTCTGGGGAGCTGACCAGCGGATGCGTGGAGAAGCCCTGCCAGGCCGCCTCCCGCGAACCGGTCACCGCGGCCTCGAGGATCGCCCGCTCGGATGAGCGCAGCGCGCTCATCATCCCGAGCCGGCCCAGCTCCACCGGTGCCACGGGCAGAGGGCGGATCCCGTCGCCGTCCACCTCGCACAGCACCTCGAGCACGCAGTCTGCGGGCAGCTGGGGCACGATCCGCTCGCTCGCAGGGGCGTCCTCGCGGCCGGCGCCGATGTTGCCGACGTCCAGGATCATCCGCTCGGGACGGCCGGTGGCGAGCGCGGTCATGAGTCGCATCGCGACCTCCTGGTAGCCGCCGCCGGCGACGTCCTCCTCGCGCCGCTCCTCGTCGCGGGACTCGGCCATGTAGGTCGCCTCCCGCTCGTGGAGGGTCTCGCGCCAGAGGTCCAGCGGGGAGATGCAGCAGGAGTCGGATTCACCCTCCCCTCCGGCTCCGCCCGCTCCGTCGGGGCGACCCGCCGAGCCGGCAGCCCCGGCGTGCCCGCTCGCGCGCGCCTCGGGCCCCCGCCCGTCGGCCTCCGCTGCGGCGAGATAGAAGTCGCCCTGCTGCCTGGCGAGGAACTCCCCGCGCGTGGTCGCGGCGCCGGTGATCCGCTCGATCGCGTCGGCGGTGTGGAGGTAGTAGAAGAGGTACTCATTGGGCAGCGCGCCATCGGCCCGCACCCAGTCCTTGC
This sequence comes from Brachybacterium sp. SW0106-09, assembly GCF_001293905.1. Taxonomy (NCBI): domain Bacteria; kingdom Bacillati; phylum Actinomycetota; class Actinomycetes; order Micrococcales; family Dermabacteraceae; genus Brachybacterium; species Brachybacterium sp. SW0106-09. The sequence goes on along the minus strand of NZ_BCAK01000054.1, from coordinate 29,854 downwards.
CGATCAGCCGCGCCTCCTCGATCTCCTCGAGGGCGGCGTCGTCGGCGAGCAGGCCGGGGAGGCGCTCGGTCCCTTCCAGCCGCACCGAGCGCAGCCAGCCGAGGTGGTTCAGGCCCACGTAGTCGACCTCCGCGCCGCGCTCGCCGGCGACGAGGTCCGCCCCCAGCAGCCGGCCGACGCGACGCACCAGCCCGATCGGGGTGTCGCAGATGCCGACGACGCGGTCGCCGAGCACGGAGCGCATCGCCTCGGTGACGATCCCGGCGGGGTTGGTGAAGTTGATGGTCCAGGCCCCGGGGGCGAGCTCGGCGATGGTCCGCGCGATCTCGAGCGCGACGGGGATCGTGCGCAGCGCATAGGCGAGTCCGCCCGGGCCGATCGTCTCCTGGCCCAGCAGGCCGAGGCCGAGCGCGACCCGCTCGTCGACGGTGCGGGCCTCCGCCCCGCCCACGCGCACGGCGCTGAACACGAAGTCCGCGCCGGTCACGGCCTCGCGCAGGTCGGTGGTGGCGACCAGGCGGGGGAGGGCGACGGCTCGTCCCTCCTCCGCCAGGCTCGCGCCCTGCTCCTCGATGACGGCGCTGATGGTCGCCAGGCGCTCGGGGTCGACGTCGTGCAGCGCGACCTCGTCGACGGTGAGGCCGGTGGCGGCGGTGGCGACCGCCTCGTGGACGAGGGGGACGCGGAACCCTCCGCCTCCCAGGATGGTGAGCTTCATGGCAGCAGGACCTCCACGGCCTCCCCCTCGGGGAGGTCGATCTCGATGGGCAGGGGACGGTCGGTGAGCAGGGCGGTGAAGCGCGGCAGGCGGGCGACCTCGAGGTAGCCGGAGCCGGGGAACTTCTCGTGGTCGGCCAGCAGGTAGGAGCAGGTCGCGACCTCGAGCAGGCCCCGCTTGACGGGGACCTCGCTGGGGGTGGAGTCGAGCACCGCGCCGTCGGCCCGCACCCCGGCGGTGCCGAGGAAGGCGCGGTCCACGCGCAGCTGGCGCAGTGCCGATTCGGTGAGGGTGCCGACGAGGGAGTCGTAGGTGGGGCGCAGCAGCCCGCCGAGCACGACGATGTCGATCGCGGGGGCGCTCGCGAGCGCCCGCACCACGGCGAGGGAGGCGGTGACCACGGTGAGGGAGCGTTCGGCCAGCAGCGGGCACATCGCGGCGACGGTGGTGCCGATGTCCAGCGCGATCACCTCGCCGTCGCGGATCTGGGTGCAGGCGAGCGCCGCGATCGCCTGCTTCGCGGCGGGGGCGGAGGCGGCGACGTCCGCGAAGGAGCGCGGATCGGCCTCGGGGCGCACGGAGCCGCGCGGATCGGTGGCGCCGCCGCGGACCCGTCGGACCAGGCCCTGTTCGGCGAGCGCGTCGAGGTCCCGACGGATCGTCGCCTCGGAGACCTGCAGGTCAGCGCTGAGAGCGGCGACGGTCGCCGCACCGCCGCGACGGATCGCCGACACGATCGCCCGGTGGCGCTCCTCGCTCAGCATGGCGATACCGTAGCACCGAGCACGCAACTTCACGCAGCTTCGAACAGGAACGTGCAGTCCCGCGCAGGTCATGCCATCATGGTGCCGTGCACCACACCCGGGTGCTCGCACGGGCGGACGCGACGGAGCGGCACCGCCGACCCTTCAGGAGGACACCATGCGACGACGTCATTTCCTCGGGACCAGCGCAGCGCTCGGCGGCCTGGGGCTCCTCGCGGCCTGCGCCCCCGGCTCGGACGGCGGCGGCGGGGACGCCTCCGACGGCGGCGGCCCGGCGGCCGGCGAGGTCGAGACCGACATCGCCTCCCTCGGGGACGTGACCCTGACGGTCTGGGACCAGGAGGTCCGCGGCGCGCAGAACGACGCGATCGAAGCGCTGATCACCGCGTTCCAGGAGAAGTACCCCAATGTCACCGTGGACCGGCAGAGCCAGTCCTTCGACGACCTCCAGCAGCAGACGGGCCTGGCCCTGTCCGGCAACGACGTGCCCGACGTGCTCCAGGTCAACAACGCCCGCGGCGACATGGGCGCCTACGTCGCCGACCAGCTGCTCACCGACCTCACCGGCTACGCCGAGGCCTACGGCTGGGAGGACCGCTTCAGCGACAGCGTGCTGGCGAAGATGCGCTACTCGGCCGACGGGGTCACCTTCGGCGAGGGCGCCCTCTACGGCCTCGCCCAGACCGGCGAGATCTGCGGCATCTACTACTCCCAGAAGAAGCTCGACGAGCTCGGCCTCGAGGCCCCCGCCACCTGGGACGAGCTCTTCGCCCTGGTCGACGCCGCGAAGGAGGCCGGGGAGCAGCCGATCATGCTCGGCAACCTCGACCAGTGGCCGGCCCTGCACGTCTTCGGCCCGCTGCAGGCCAACTTCGTGCCCGCCGAGGAGATCGTCACCCTCGGCATGGGCAACGCCGGCGCCGACTGGACCAGCGAGCAGAACGTCGCCGCCCTCACCCAGCTCGCCGAATGGGGCACGTCCGGCGCGATGGGCGAGGCCCCCAACGGCCTCGCCTACGACGACGCCTGGCCGCTGTACACCAAGGGCACCGGCGTGCTCCTCATCGGCGGCTCCTGGCTCGCCCCCGACATGGAGGCCGTGATGGGCGAGGACCTGCGCTTCATGGCCCCGCCGCCCGGGGCCGACGGCTCGGTCGCCACCACCGGCGGCACCGGCATCCCCTTCTCGATCCCCGCCGCCGCCGAGAACAAGGACGTCGCCGCCGCCTACATCGACTTCCTCACCAGCGACGAGGCGATGCAGCTCATCGCCGACAACGGCGGCATGCCCGTGAACCGCACCGCCGAGCTCGCGCCCGAGTCCGGGGTGAACAAGGACGTCTACGAGGCCTTCGACGCGGTCTCCACCGACGGCACCCTGCTGCCCTATCTCGACTACGCCACCCCGTCCTTCGCCGACACCGCCGGGGCCACCCTGCAGGAGGTGATCGGCGGGCAGACCGAGCCCGCGGCCGCCGCCGACGTGCTGCAGGAGGACTACGCCGCGTTCACCGAGGGGTCCTGACCACATGGCGTCAGCTCACGGGAGCACGGCCCGGGCAGGTGGAGGGGCCGACGGGTCGGGTGCGCGCGCGTCCGCCGACGGAGCGGCCGTCCGCGCGTCCGCCGGCGGGGCGGCCGCGCGCGCGTCCGCCGGCGGGGCGGCCGCGCGCGCGTCGGCCGGCGGGACGGCGGCGCGCGCGTCGGCCGGCGGGACGCGGGTGACACGACGTGGCACATATGCCACATCGCGCCGTCCGCGTCCCTCGGCTGTGGCCCGCTCGTGGGTCACGCCGCTGCTGTTCCTGCTGCCTGCCTTCGCGGTCTATGCCGCGTTCGCGCTCTACCCGCTGGGCCGCGCCGCGCAGTTCTCCCTCTTCGAGTGGCGCGGCTTCGGAGCGTCCACCTTCGTGGGCCTCCAGAACTACGTCGACCTCGCCGGGGACGCCGCCTTCCGCGCCGCGATCGGGAACGCCCTGGTCCTGATCGTGTTCTACGCGGTGATCCCGCTGGTCGTCGGCCTCGTGCTCGCCGCGATCCTGCGCCGCGGCCAGGTGCGCGGGATGGGCTTCTTCCGCACCGTGATCTTCCTGCCGCAGGTGATCGCGCTGGTCGTCGTCGCGGTCGCGTGGCGGCAGATCTACTCGCCCGTCGGCCCGCTGAACCAGGTGCTGGAGGCCGTCGGGCTCGGCGGCCTCACCCGCGGCTGGCTCGGCGACCCGGGCACGGCGCTCGCGTCCGTCGGCTTCATCGGCACCTGGGTCGAGATGGGGCTGGTGATGCTGCTGATGCTGTCCGGGATGAGCCGCATCCCCGCCGAGCTGTTCGAGGCGGCGCGGCTGGACGGCGCCGGACCCGTGAAGGAGTTCTTCGCGATCACCCTGCCCGCGGTGCGCGGCGAGATCACCGTCGCGCTCGTGCTGACCATCATCGCGGCGCTGAAGACCTTCGACCTCGTCTACATGACCACCTCCGGCGGCCCTGGCAACTCCACCACCGTGCCCAGCTACGAGGTGTACTTCCGTGCCTTCGACCTGCGCGAGGTCGGCTCCGCGAGCGCCGTCGCGATCGTGCTGACGCTGCTGATCTTCGCGATCAACGTGGGCGTCACCCGCATCGGGGAGCGTGAGTCATGAGGGTCTCCCGCGGCGAGGTCGTGATGAACTACGTCCTCCTGATCGCCTTCGCGCTGTTCGCGCTCGCGCCCGTGCTGACGATCCTGATCGGCTCCGTCTCGGCGCCGCTGGGGGAGCCGGCCGGCTTCTACCCCGGCAACTACCTCGAGGCGTGGACGGTGGGCGGCTTCGGCAGCTCGCTCGGGAACTCCGTGGTGGTCGCCGCGATCGTGGTGGGCCTGGCGACCGTGCTCTCGATCGGCTCCGGCTATGCGCTGGGCACCATGCGCTTCCCCGGCGCGACGGTGCTCTTCTACCTGTTCCTGCTGGGCATGATGATCCCCGCTGAGGCGACGATCATCCCGCTGTTCTTCGACCTGCGCACCCTGGGCCTGACCGACACCTATCTCGCGATCGCCCTGCCGCAGGTCGCCCAGTCCATCGCCTTCGGCACCTTCTGGCTGCGGGCGCAGTTCCGTTCGATGCCGACGAGCCTGCTCGAGGCCGCCGCGCTCGACGGCGCAGGCCCCCTGCGCGCGCTGCGCAGCATCCTCGTGCCCGCCTCCCGGCCGGCGATCGTGACGCTGGTGGTGCTGGTGTTCATGTGGACGTGGAACGAGTTCCTCATCGCCCTGATCATGACCCCGAGCGGCAGCCGACGCACCGCCCCGCTGGGCCTGGCGACCTTCCAGGGCCAGTACACCTCCGAGACCGCGCTGCTCGCCGCGGCCGCCGTGATCATCGCCCTGCCCACCGTGATCCTGTTCCTGTTCCTCCAACGCCACTTCATCCGCGGGATGCTCGAAGGAGTCGCCAAGTGATGACCGAACGCCCCGACGCCCTGACCGACCGGTCCGCCGCCGCCTCGCGCGCCCCGGGCGCCGCGACCCCGGCCCCGCCCGAGGCCGCCGAGCGGCAGGACTGGGATCCGCTGGCCTCGCTGCGCACCCCGTCGGACCCGCCGCTGGACGTGCTTCTCTCCGGCACCGTGTTCTTCGACATCGTCTTCACCGGCATGGACCGCCTGCCCCAGCCCGGCGAGGAGCTGTGGTCCAAGGGGATGGGCTCGAGCCCCGGCGGCATCGCGAATCTCGCCACCGCCGCCGCCCGGCTCGGGCTGCGCACGGGCCTGGTCGCCGGCTTCGGCGACGACGCCTACGGCGACTGGATGTGGCAGACCCTCGCCGAGGAGGAGGGCATCGACCTGTCCGCCTCGCGACGCTTCGACGACTTCCACTCGGCGCTGACCGTCTCCATCGCCGCCCACGGCGACCGGGCCATGGCCACCCACGGCCACGACCTGCCCGAGCCGCTGTCGGCGATGATCGCCCGCGCCCCCGCCGCCCGCGCCGCCGTCGTGGACCTCGCGGGGGAGACCTCCTGGTGGGCGGAGCTCGCCCGTGGCGGCGCGCTGATCTTCGCCGACATCGGCTTCGACGCGACCGGCCGCTGGGACCCCGCGGACCTCGCCCCGCTCGCCCACTGTCACGCCTTCACCCCCAACGCGCTGGAGGCCACGGCCTACACCCGCACCGACAGCCCCGGCCGCGCCGTGCGGGCGCTCGCCGAGATGGTGCCGCTGGCGGTGGTGACCGACGGGGTCGACGGCGCCTACGCGATCGACGCCTCCACCGGCGAGGAGTCGTTCTGCCCCGCCGTGCCCGTCCACGCCATCGACACCACCGGCGCCGGGGACGTGTTCGCCGCCGGAATGGTGCTGGGCACCCTGGCCGAGTGGCCGCTCGAGCAGCGGTTGCGCTTCGCCTCGCTGTGCTCGGCGCTGGCCGTGCAGCAGTTCGGCGGCTCCCTCGCGGCGCCCGGCTGGGGCGACATCACCGACTGGTGGCGCCACCTCAGCGACGGTGCGGCCGACGGGGACCTCCGCGCCGCCTACACCCGCGGCGGCTACGAGTTCCTCGACGCCGTCGTCCCCGACCGCCCCGTCCTCGGCCGGCGCCGCGCCCAGGGCACCTTCGCGCTCCGCTCCGACGCCGGCCGGCACTGACCCCGGCCGGTTCCGTACGACCCCGACCCATCCACCGGTGCATCGACGCACCGCCGCACGAGAGAAGTCAGGAACCATGTCGCACCCTCCCCTCCCCGCCCGCCTCGCGTCTGCCGCGCCCGTCCCCGACGCCCCCGCCCCGCGCGGGCTCTCCCGCCGGCGCCTCCTGCAGGGCTCGGCCGTGCTCGGACTCGCCGCCGGCGCCACCGCGCTGGACCTCAGCGGGCTGCCGCCGATGGAGCGCGCCCTCGCCGACGGCGGCGTCGACCTGGACATCCTCTACATCGGCGCCCACCCTGACGACGAGGCCTGGACGCTGGCCGCCTTCGGGCAGTGGAACGAGTACGAGGATCAGACGGCCGGGGTCATCACGATCACCCGCGGCGAGGGCGGCGGGAACGCCGTCGGCCTCGAGGAGGGCCCGGCGCTGGGGCTGATCCGCGAGGGCGAGGAGCGCACCGCCGTCGGCTTCGCCGGGATCGAGCACGTCTTCAACCTCGACGCGGTCGACTTCTTCTACACCCTCTCCGCCCCGCTCAGCCACGAGGTGTGGGGCGGGCGGGACGTGCTCAGCCGCGTGATCCGCGTCGTGCGCGCGACGCGGCCGGACGTGATCGTGACGATGAACCCCTCGGCCGTGCAGGGCAACCACGGCAACCACCAGCAGGCCGCGATGTTCGCCGTCGAGGCGTACCTCCTCGCCGGTCGCGAGGACGTCTTCCCCGAGCACTTCGACGAAGGCCTGAAGCCCTTCGCCCCGAAGCGGCTGCTGCGCTCGGGCTCCGACGGGCAGGCGCCGACCGGGCCCGACGCTGTCGCGACCGGGTTCACGCCGCTGGTGGCGAGCGACGTGGTGTTCGGCGCGTGGAACGGCACCGAGTCCGAGACGAACGGCAAGCGCTGGTCCGCCGTGCGCGACGACTCGATCCACGCCTACCGCACCCAGGGCTGGCACGTCTTCCCGCCCACCACCACGGACCCCGCGAAGATCCCCGCCGCCTGGTTCACCCTCATCGACTCCCGCACCCCGTTCCCGGACCCGACCAGCGGGGACACCGCCGCGCTCGCCGGGGCGAGCCTCCCGGTCGAGGGCGGGCTGCCGCTCGGCACCACCCTCGAGCTGCGCAGCGAGCAGTTCGCCGTGCAGACCGGCGGCAGCGTCGCGGTCGAGGTGGAGATCGGCTCCCCGGGCAGCGCCCTGCCCGGCGTGCAGGTCGAGCTCGAGGTCCCCGACGGCTGGGACGCCGGGCGCCGGCAGGTCCTCGGCACGATCCCCGCCAAGCAGTCCCGCACCGCGACCTTCACCGTCGAGGTGCCGGAGAGCGCGACCCCCGGCGAGCACGTGCTGCTGCGTGCCCGCGTCACCTCCCGCAAGGGCTCCGGCGAGAACGTGCTCCCGCTGCGCACCGCCGGCGTGGTCGAGGCCGGGATCGCCGACCGCGCCGAGATCGCCGCCTTCCTCGAGTGGACCGAGGAGCTCGGCATGCAGCGCCTCGACGCGCTCGTGCCCACCCGGCGCTCGCTCGGCCAGGGCCGCGCCGAGGAGTTCGAGATCGTGGTGCGCAACCGCTCCGAGCAGGTGCAGGACGCGGAGGTCACCCTCGCCCTGCCCGACGGCTTCACGGCCGAGCCCGCCCAGCTGCTGGTCGAGGGCGTGCCCGCGCTCGGCGAGTCGACGGCCACGGTGCGGATCGAGAACACCGACCCCTCGCTGCCCACGGCGAACCGTGCCCCGGACGGCGGCGTCTACGCCGTCACGGTCACCGCGTCGGCCGGAGGCGTCGCCGCCGCGACCCCGCAGGGCCTGCACCTCGTGCCGCGACTGGTCGCCTCCCGCACCGAGGGCGTCGAGGTCGACGCGATGCGCGGCACCGGGGAGTACCCGGCCGAGCCGATCGACATCGGCACCCTGTGGGAGGGTGCGGCGGTCACCCCCGAGGACGCCTCCGGCTCCACCTGGGTCACCTACGACGACGCCGCGCTGCACGTGTTCGTGCAGGTCATCGACGACGTGCTCGGCACGCTGCTGCCGGTCGAGGACAACAAGCAGCGCTTCCGCACCGACTCGGTCGAGATCATGATCGACCCGCGCGGCACCTCCGACCACACCGCCACCACCTTCATCCTCGGGGCGCTGCCCGGCACGGACGACGGCGCGGGCGGCGTGGGCGGACCGGTCGCCGGACGCGACCACGACAACCGCCAGGGCCCGATCGAGGAGGTCGCGCCCTCGGTGCGGATCGCCGCCGAGATCTCCGAGCCCTACCAGGGCTACGTGCTCGAGACGACGATCCCCTTCGCGGAGCTGCCCGACGGCATCGACCCCACCCGCATGGGCTTCAACGTGGTCGTCTACGACTCCGACACCCAGGACCGCATCGGCCAGTCCCGCATCGGCTGGTCCACCTTCCCCGGCGTGCAGGCCGACCCCTTCCGCTGGGGCGTGCTCGAGCTGCCGGGCCTCGAGGCCCAGCCGTCGGCGCCGGTCGAGCCCAGGATCCCGAACACCTCGGCCCGCTCCGTCGCCTCGCCCCAGTCGATCCTGCAGCCCGCGGCCGACGGGGTGGGGCTCGGCGGCTTCCCCTCGCTCGGCGCGGACGCGGTGCGGGTGGACAAGGCGACCCGCCGACGCCGCGAGATCAGCGCCGTGGTGCGCACCGCGGTGCCCGGCACCCGGCGCGTGTTCGTCTGGGACGGGGAGCGGACCGTCGGCGAGCTCGAAGCGACCGACGTCCGCTCCGCCCGCGAGGTCGTGACGATCCCGCTGGTCGGGGACGTGCCGGCCGACGCGACGCTGACGGTGGCCGTGTCGCTGGAGAACGAGGACGGCGCCGGCGCGGGTGCCGCGACGGTGCGCTGAGCGGGCGGGCGGCGGCTACTGCGCCGTCACCGCCCGCTCGAGCGCGGCGAGGGACTCCTCGAGGAAGCTCGGCGGGAACGGCGGCAGGCCGAACTCCTCCCGGAGCGGGTCGGGCACAGCGCTCCAGTCGTAGGTCAGCGTGACCTCCGTGGCTGAGTCCCCGTCGCCCGCGCCGCCTGCCGGGGCGAGGTCGTAGCGCCAGGTCCATCCGCCGGTGCCGAGCTCGTCGTCCGGGCCGTACTGCCCGGGCTCCCAGGCGATCGTCCGGTCCTGCTCGAAGGCGATCACGCGGTTGTGCATGTCGTAGCGGCCGTGGGCGTTCTCGTGGAACATCTCGATGCCGAACACCTGGCCGACCTCGGTCAGCGGCGCGGGGTCCTCCTCGAGGGAGCCGCGGACCCAGTCCGTCGGTTCGGTCTCGTGGTGCCGGGCCGGGTCCGCGAGCAGGGCGAACACCTGCTGCGAGGCGGCGGGGATCGTGCGGGAGACGACGTAGCGTCCCTCGTCGGGTGCGGTGCGGCTGCCGTCGGTGCCCTGCTCGCCGGTGCTCTGCGTCTCGGTGCTCATGCCTGCTCCTTCGTGTCCTGGGTGCTCGTGTTCTGGATGTTCGTGTCCTGCTCGCCGCAGCACATCTCGCCCTGCGCCGGCGAGTCGTGCGAGTCTCCGCCGCCCGGCCCGTAGAGGGCCGCGACGTCGGGGGAGTCGAGCCACTTGTCATAGGTCGTGGACTGCGGCCAGCCGTCGGGGGAGTCCTGCCAGACCTCCTGCCTGCCGTAGGGCAGCACGTCCACGAGGGAGAAGGTGTGGCCGAGCTGCTCGGTGCCCCGCCCGTCGGTGTGCCAGGTGCGGTAGACCCTCTCCCCGTCGCGCAGGAGGACGTTCACGGCGAAGCCGCCGCCGGGAGGCGCGCCCATGTCGGCCCCGAAGTCGCTGCCCGCGGTGGAGTACCAGTCCATCCGGTTGCCGACCTTCTCGCGATAGGCGAGGGCCTCGCCGATCTCGCCCTGTGTGACGACCACGAAGCGCGCGTCGTAGGGCCGCAGGAAGTCGGTGCGCGTGAACTGCGAGGTGAATCCGGTGCAGCCGCCGCACTGCCACTCGGCGCCCGGTGACCACATGTGGTGGTAGGTGATCAGCTGCGTCGCGCCGTCGAAGACGTCGACCAGGCGGATCGGCCCGTCGGCCCCCTCGAGCGTGTACTCGGGCAGCTCGACCATCGGCAGGCCCCGACGCTGCGCGGCGATCGCGTCGAGCTCGCGCGTCGCGGCCTTCTCACGCTCGCGCAGCGAAGCGAGCTCGCGCTGCCAGGTCTCGGCGTCGACGACGGGCGGCCGGGCAGGGGCGTGATGCGAGGCGGTCATGAGCGGTCCTTCCGGGAGGTCCAGCGGGTGTAGGTGACGCCGGCGGCGAAGGCGTGGTGCTCGACGAGCTCGAGCCGCTCGGTGTGCCCGTCGGGGAAGAGTCGGCGCCCGCGCCCCTGCACGTACGGGTAGGTCCACAGGCAGTACCCGTCCACGAGCCCGGCGGCGATGAGCGCGTGGCAGAGGGTGATCGAGCCGGTCAGGGAGATCTCCGCGCCCTCGGTCTGCTTCAGGGCGCGGACCTGCTCGACAGGGTCGCCGGTGAGGATCGTGGAGTTCTGCCAGGCGGGGTCCGTCATCGTGGAGCTGACCACGTACTTCTGCAGGGCGTTCAGCTCGTCGGAGACGCTGGTGGTGTCCTCGGTCTGCTGCGGCCAGAAGCCGCGGAAGTCCTCGAAGGTCTGCCGGCCCAGCAGGATCGCGTCGCAGGAGGCGCTGTCGCGGGCGAGGATCTGGGCCTGGTCGGCGTCCTGGGCCATCGGGTCGAACCAGTCGTCGAGCATCTCGATGCTGCCGTCGGCGGTGGTGTTCTGGGTGAGGATCAAGGGGCGCACGGGATCTCCTCCATCGGGGTTCCTCGGGGTGACCACGCTAGACCCCGGTGCTCGGCGGCGATGGTCCGATCCTGCGCAGTCCGGCGCCCGATCGTTGGAGCGCTCCCCTGCTGCTGTCGGCCGGGTGACCAGGAGTTCCGACGGGGCCCAGAGCCCAGCCCGACGCACCGCTGCACCGCAGGGAGCCGGGGCGTCGTCGGCGGGCACCCCCGCCCGCCCGCGCCGCATCACCATGGAGGACATCGCCCGCGAGGCCGGGGTCTCCCGCGCCCTCGTCTCGATCGCGATGCGTGACGCCCACGGGGTCAGCGGCGGCACCCGCGAGCACATCCTCGAGGTCGCGCGACGCCTCGGCTACCGCCACGACCGCGTCGCCGCCGACCTCGCCGGGCGCGGCGCCGGCGCGATCGGCGTCTTCGTCGCCGACCTGCACAACGACCTCTATGCCGACGTGTTCGACGGGATCCGCGAGATCCTCGACCCCTCCGGGCGGCGGATCGTGCTGACCATCGGGGCGGCCGACGGGCCCCGCGAGACCGCGGGCCTGGACGGGCTGCTCGAGGCACGCGTCGGCTTGGGCCTGAGCCGCACGACCACCGCCCCGAGAGCGGTGGGCGTCTGCAGAAAGGGGCGCTGAGCGGCACGCCGCGGCGCTCAGCTCCTCAGCGTGCCGCTGGGAGCCCCTTTGTGCAGATCCCCGCCGAAAGGAGCGAGGAGCCGCCGGGCTCAGCGGTCCTCGATCTCCAGCAGGCTCGCCGCGCTCTCGATCTCCTCGTGCTCGGGGCGCTCCTTCTGCATCCGCTCCATGTACGGCCGCGCCCGCTCGACCTGCTGCTCCAGGTTCGTCACCGTGGTGAGGAAGTTCTGGTTGGCCTGGGTGCGGAAGGAGTCGATGCCGTCCATCGTGGTGAACAGGTTGTCGAAGGCCTTCTGCAACGTCTCGGCGGAGACGCCGGAGCTCGCGGCCTGCTGCTGCACCTTCACCGAGTTGTCGGCGAGCATCTTCGAGGTGGAGGAGATGAGGTTGTCGGTGGTGGCGTTGACCGCGTCGATCTGGTCGAGCACGAGCTTCTGGTTCTCGAGCGCCTGCGCGGTGATCACCGCGGTGCGCAGCGCGGTGACGGTGGTGGTGCGGGCCCGCTCCACGCCCTGCTGGAGCTTGGTGTTGTTGTCCTCGATGACACCCATCGAGAGGTAGGCCTGCACGGTCACCGCGATCTGGGTGGCGACGTCCTGGCGGCGCTGGCGGACGGCGAAGAGCACGTCCCGCTCGAGCGCGTCGGCGTCGGCCTGCTTGCCGGAGGCGCGCAGCTCCTCGGCCTTGCGCACGGTCCGCTCGTCGAGCAGCCCTAGCAGGTGGGAGGCCTTCTGGAGGGCGCCGAGGTCCTCCCAGAGGGCGCGGCGCTCGACGGCGAGCTCGGCGTTGTCGCGCTGGAGCCCCTCCTGGCCGCGGGAGAGCGCGCCGAGGACGTGGTCGAGCTGGTCCTGGTTCGACTCGAAGCTGCGGAAGTAGCGCTTGGCGCGGTTGCGGCCGGGCAGGAAGCCGAGCGCCTTGTCGGCGAAGGTCTCCTCCTTCGGCGCGAGCTCCTCCATGGTGGTCCGCAGCTCGGTGAGCGACTTCGCGACGTTCTCCTGGGCGCTGCCCTTCTTGTCCTTCGCGTCCCGCAGCGACTGCTCCATGAAGCGCGAGGAGGTCTGCGAGGTGCGCTCGAAGGTGCGCCGCGCGACCGCGCCGAGGGCGTTGACCTGCGCGGTGAACTCCTGGGAGTGGGGGTTCAGGGCGGAGACCTGGTCGACCCAGGCGTCGGCCCGCTGCTCGAGCTCCTGCTGCTTCTCGGCGGGGAGATCGGGGAGCACGGAGACCGCGTCGTCGTCGCTGATCTCCTCGACCGGCTCGGCCGGGGTGATGTCCTGGGCGGGGGTGGGCGGCTGGAGCTTGTCCATCGGTGCCTCCTGGGCGGGTCGCGGGTTCTGGCTGGTCAGGTGTGCCCGTGCGGGCGGGTCAGACGTCGATGATCGGGTCGAGGTGCTGGTCGGCAAAGCGTTGGCGCAGGAACTCGGAGTGCACCTCGAGGGAGTGGGAGACCCCGCCGACGAGGTCGCTCTCGATCCGCTCGACGCCCTCGGCGAGCACGGCGAGCTGGCGGTCGATCGAGGCCAGGTTCTCGAGCGCCTCCTCGCGGGCGGAGCCGGCGAAGGTGCGAAGGAAGCCGAGGATGTCCGCAGCGGCGTCGACGAGGTCGGGGACGTACCGGGTGGAGATGCCCTCGAGCATCGTCACCTCTCCGGACGAGGGGCGCAGTGACTGCAGCTGCTCCGCGCCGACGAGGGCATCGATCCTGGTCAGCAACGAGTGGACGTCGTCGAGCACTGCGGCGGCGGGTGCGGCGGCGGCCTGCGGGCGCAGCTCGCGCACGCGGGCACGGGTGGTCTCGTCGGCGGCGAGGATCCGCTCGAGCACGTCGCGGGTGCCGCCGGAGACGCTCGCATCCAGCACCGGGCGGGCGGGCCGGGCGCTCCGGGGCCGGTTCACGGCCACACCCACCCCGCCGAGGGCGAGCACGCCGACCCCGACCCCCGCGCCGAGGGCCAGCACGGGGCCGCCGAGGCCCGTGCCGAGCACGACGATCAGCGTCGCCAGCCCGGCCAGGGCACCGAGCACGACGGGTCCGCCGAGCCGCAGCAGCCAGGAGGGTCGTGGCAGGGACACCTCGCGGGAGGCGGGGCCGTGGACCGAGCCCTCGAGCGTCGTCTCGCGCGGACCCCACAGGTCGCGGCGCTCCGCGGTCGCCTTCCACGGCAGGTCGCGGTCGCCGGGGGCGGTGGGCTGGGCGGCGACGGAATCGGCCGACGTGCTGGCGTCCGGGGCGGGCGGCTCGGCACGCGGGGCGTTCTCGGACGCGTGAGGGTCCGGGAGCCGGCAGCTCCCGCTGTCCGGCCGCTCGGCGGGCGGTGTCTCTCCTGCGCTCACTGGGACTCGCTGTCCTCCCCGGGGACGGTGACGAGGGTCGGGCGCCGACCGGTGGGGCGGAGGACCGCCGTCTCGGCCGTGCGCACGCCTCGTCTTGGGCGTGCTGGAAGGCTACCGCGAGCACCTGAGGCGGAGATGGACGGCGGCAGGACGGACCGAGTGGGGGAGGCGGTGGTCGGGCGGCGGGCGCGTCGAGTCATATTCGAGGGCGAGGGCGGAGCAGGGTGAGACGCTCCGGCCGGGCATGGGGAGTTCTCCCCAGGCAGTTCGCCCCATCGCGCATCCGGCGCACTCGGCCTACCTTTCAGGGACTGGGTGCGGGACTCTCGGGGGAGAGCGGTGACGGATCTCCGCGGTGGCGGCGGAGGTCCGTCGCCAGGGCCGTGGCCCAGCGGGGGCGGGAGTCGGATCGGGGGATCCGCTCCCGCCGCCGGGACGCCGTGGGGTGGGCTGGCGTCACGGGCGGCACGCGTGCCGCGACGGGCCGGTGTGATCCCCCTGACGGGTGCTGGACAGCGCCTTTCGCGCGCGCCCGCGAGGACCCTAATCTTGCCCGGTGCGCCGCGGCGCACGATTTCTCCGACTGACCTGGCAGGACCCGTCGTGCATCAGGCGCGTCCCCACACACCGCTGAAGGAGGCCTCCGGTATGGATCCTCGCCCCGACATCCCCCTCGGTCACGAGATGGCCCCGACGACCCAGACCGGACCGGTGCCGGTCGTCTCCGCGAGCGCGGATGCGGGGGAGCGGGACAGCTCCTGGCGCACCACCGCGGGCGTGACGGCGGCGCTCGTGCTCGCCTTCGTGCTCGCTGTGCTGATGGGGCTCTGACCTCCCACCGCTCGACGGTCCTCCCACAGACCACCGCCGGCGTCCGCGCGCCCCAGGACCGGCGCGGACTCCGGCACGTCGCCTCGGCACAGGTGATCACTCGAGCTCAGCGGCCGGGCGGGGTCAGCTGACCGCCGAGGCCGTCCGGGAACGGTCCGGGAGTCGCCGTTCGCGCAGCAGCACCGCCGCGAGCAGCACGAGCACCAGCGCCGCCGGCAGCAGCAGGTGGGGGCCACCGGCGCCGGCCGTTCGCTGCACGTCGAAGCCGCCCCCTCCCGCCAGCAGCGCGTTCAGCACCGCGGTGAAGGTGTTGTTCGCCAGATGGAAGGCGATCGGCGCCTCGAGCCCCCGGCTGCCGATCGCCATCGCGGCCGTGGCCAGGCCGAGGAACAGGTGGTAGCCGAACAGCCACGGATCGGTGGACATGTGCGTCAGCGCGAAGGCGACGGCCGAGACCACCGCACCGAGGGCCAGCGCGATCCGTTCGGGGCGGACCCAGGACGCGACCGCCGGCATCGCGGCGCCGCGGAACATGAGCTCCTCGGCGAGCGCCGCCAGCGGCGTGGTCAGCACGATCACCGCCAGGAGGCCGATGGTCGTGCCGGTGACGGCGAAGTCCGTCCACCCGGTCCGCTCGGGGGCCAGCAGAGCGAGCATGCCGTTGGAGAGCACGGTGATCCCGAGAGCCCACAGCAGGTAGATCCCCAGGCGACGGCGGACGGGTCGGCGGGGGTGGCTCAGCAGACTCCGCCACGGGGCGCCGGCCATCCGGGCGACGACCGGCACGGTGAGCACGCCGGTGATCCCCATGGACAGGTTCACGGCGAGCAGCTGCAGCGGCCCGACAGTCTCGGAGCCCTGTGTGCCGCCTTCGACGAGGGAAGCCGCCTGGAACAGGACGATCTGGAGCAGGATCATCACCAGCGGCGGTAGGAGGAGGACGAGGAAGGGCATCCACCAGCGCAGGTGCAGGTGCGCGCCGAAACGTCGGTTCTCGTCGTGACGATCTTCTGCGGTCATGGTCGCGGCCTCCTCGGGTCGGTCGGTCATGATCTCTGTCCTCTCGGGTTAGTCGGGCGTGGGGGTCGTCGGTGCGGCGGCGTCGACGGCGCTCAGTTCCCGGCCGCGTCCAGGTACCAGCGGTAGCGCAGACGCAGCGCCCGTTCGGTGCTGGCTGCGGCCGCGGCGACCGCCACGGCGATGGCGAGCCAGGTCGGGAGGTCGATCAGGGGCTCGACAGGGCCGATGCGCGCGGCGACCGGTGGGATCTGCAGCAGCGGGACGGCGATCTGCTGGAGCAGCAGCGCCACGCCGACGAGGAGCGTCATGATCGACACGGCTCCCACCGCGCGGCTCAGGGCAGGCCGTCGCCGCTCGAGACGGGCCCGTCGTCCTTCGGCCGAGCGGGGGTCCGGGGTGAGCTGCTGCTCCGTGCCGTCCTCGGTGACGAGGTGGCAGCGCCGGAGCCCGAAACTGCTCGTGGCCACCTCGATCGTGCCGCCGTCGACGGGGAAGAACGCGGGTGCTCGCGCGACTGAGTGCTCCCGGCCGTCGCGGTGGAGGTGGACCTTCACGTAGCCGTTGTCGTCGGTCCTCCACTGCCGCACGTCGACCGACCAGCGCACCGGGGCGCCGCCCTCTGTGCCGGCGGACGGGGTGTCGAGGTGGTACAGCGAGCGACTCAGCTGCTGCCACCAGCGGAAACGGCGCAGAGTGCTGCCGTCGCCGGGCTCGACCCGGGCGAGTGCCCGTCGTCGTCTCCATCGTGCGAACATCTCTCGTCCCTCCGCGCGGTCCTGCTGCCAGCACACTGTGCTGGCGGGTCGTCGACGACGCTAGCACGCTGTATTGGTACGCTGTATCGGACGAAAGGAGGGGGTGCATGGACGAGCGTAGGAAGAGCACCGATGGTGCGGCGGACGCCGCCGGGCACGCCGGTCGGGAGCAGAGCAGTCGAGAGCGCATCCTCGCCGCGGCCGCCGCGATCATCGCGGAGTCCGGGGTGACGGCACGTCTCAGCGTGCGTGCGGTCGCCGCCCGGGCGGGGGTGAGCGCCGGGTCGCTGCGGCACCACTTCCCGAGCCAGCAGGCGCTGAGGGACGAGGTCATGCGAAGGATCTACGACTGGATGATGCCGGAGGTCGACCTCCACGACACGGCGGTGCCGGCGAGGGACCGTCTCATGGCGTGCCTGCGAGGAGTGCTCGACCTGGCCGGGACGGGACCGGAGGCGCGGGCGGCGACCGGTCGCCTCGTGAGCACGTTCGTCACCGTGGAGCCGACCGCCGAGGTCCGGGAGGCGTATCTGGCGATGCGACGCGATGGTCGTCGCCGCACGGAGGGCTGGCTGCACCAGCTCGCGGAGGAGGGCGCCCTCGCCGTCGCGGACGTGCCCCGCACTGCACGCTTCCTGGAGACGGTGCTCGACGGTCTCGCGCTGGAGCGGGCCCTGCCCGCCGATGACGCGCAGGCGGAGGTCGAGACCGAGGTGCTGCGCACGGTCGTCGACGCGGTGCTCACCGTGGACTCACCGCGACCTCAGGCGCCGTGATCGGGCCGGTTCCCCTGATCGGTCGCCTGCGCGCGATCGCCGACGGGTCTCGGTCGGTCGTCGGAACACCCTGCGCCGTCCGTCCGGTGCGTGTCCGCCGGTGACTCGTGCGCGAGCACATATGCCCTGCGCAGCACCTCGACCTGGGCAGGATTGTACAGCTCGGTGACCGCCTGGGTGAGGTCGGGCAGGGACGAGCGCCGCTCGGGCCCAAGGGGCGGGTTCTTCGTGCCGGGATGCTCCTCGTGGATGGTGCGCAGCACCGGAGCGAGATCCGCGGCGACGGCGTCGATCTCCTCCTCGTCCGCGTCCGACGGGAGTGCGTTGAACGCGTCGTCGGCCTCCTGGTGGTCGGCGGCGATCTCGCGCAGGTCCTCCATGCCCTGCCCGTCGAACATGCGCTCGCTGATCATGACGATCGCACGGTCGGCAGGGGTGAGGGCGTCGGCGACGGAGGCGAAGCCCGCCGGGACGTCGGCCTCGGCGTCATGCCGCAGCAGCTCGGCGATCTCGGCGCGCAGCTCCTGGCTGCGGGCGATCGACTCGGCCAGCTGCGCATCGAGGGTGCTCAGGGTCTGGGTGAAGGTCTCCCCGGAGGTCTCGAGCTCGGCGATGTCCGCCAGCGGCATCCCCAGCTCCCGCAGCCGTGCGATCTGCAGCAGACGCACCAGGTGCGCGGTCTCGTACTGCTTGTAGCCGTTGCCGGCCCGGTCGGGCTCCTCGAGCAGGCCGATCGAGTGATAGTGCCGGATCGTCTTGACGGTGGTGCCCGCGAGCTGGGCGAGCCGGCGCGTGCTCCAGGCCATCAGGGGGCGCCGGGCAGGGACGGTGCAGGGAGGGGCGATGCAGGTGCGGGCCGTTCGAGCATGCGGACATCATCCCTGCTCGGAGGCGGGCGGGGAAGGGATCCCTTGACCGTGCCCCCGGGGCACGGTGTGCGGTGCGGTCATCGCCATCGAGACCGAGGAGACGCTCATGACCACCCGCCCGGACACCCGCCACGCCACCCCGGCACCCCGCCGCTTCGAGCCCGAGGACCTGTTCAGCGACCCTGCCTTCTCCCACCCCGTGATCTCGCCCGACGGCGCATCGCTCGCCTACCTGGCCCCGTCCGACGGGCGCAGGAACGTCTGGGTGCGCGGCATCGACCAGGAGCACGAGGAGGCGCGGCGCGTCACCCACGACACCCGCCGCGGCATCCTCACCTTCTTCTGGTCCGACGACCCGCGCTGGCTGCTCTACCTGCAGGACACCGACGGCAACGAGGACTGGCACCTGTTACGCGTCGACCTCGAGCACCCCGAGGCCGACGCCCGGGACCTGACCCCGCTGGAGCCGGGATCGCGGGTGTTCTCCGCGGAGCCGCTGTCCGCCCGGCCCGGGACGGTGCTGGCCACCATGAACCCGCGACCCGCGAGCCTGGACATGTTCGGGATCGATGTGGCCAGCGGGGAGACCGCCCTGCTGCACGAGCAGGCCGAGGCCGGAGCGGACCTGCTGCTGGACGGGAACGGCCAGCCGGCGTTCCTCTCCCGCGTCGCCGCCGACGGGGTCACCGAGTTCAGCGCGATCGACCCCGGGACCGGGCAGGAGCGCCTGCTGCTGCGCGCGGGCGGCGTCGAGCAGCCGATGGGGGTCGAGGTGCGCCGCTCGACCCCCGACGGCACGGGACTGGTCCTGGGCACCTACCTGGACGGCGACGACCTGCAGCTGGTGCGCGTGGACCGGGAGACCGCGGAGGTGAGCGTGCTCGCCGCCGTCCCGGGACGAAGCCTGGACATCATGAGCGTGCTGGCCCCCGGGGTGCTGCCGCCCACCCTGTACACCGACCGCACCAGCGGCGAGATCCTCGCTGCCCGCTTCACGGGGCCGCGCCCCCACATCGAGGTGGTCGACCCGGGATTCGCCGAGGTGCACACGGCGCTCTCCGCGCTCTCGGAGGGCGTGCTCGGCTCCCTGAGCTCCGACAACTCCGGCAGGCGCTGGGTCGCGACCTTCCTGCACGACCGGGAGCCGGAGGCATGGCTGTACGACCACGCCACCGGCGACAGCCGTCGCCTGCCGGGTGCCCGTGCGCACCTGGATCCGGCGCATCTCGCCCCGATGGAGCCGGTCTCGTTCACCGCCCGGGACGGGCTGCCGCTGGCCGGCTTCCTCACGGTGCCCGTCGGCGTCCCGGCCCGGGCCCTGCCGCTCGTGCTCGTGGTCCACGGCGGGCCGTGGGTGCATGACAGCTGGGGCTTCAGCGCGCAGGCCCAGTTCCTGGCAGACCGCGGATACGCCGTGCTGCAGGTGAACTTCCGCGGCTCCTCCGGGTACGGCCGACGCCACACCCTCGCCGCTCGGGGGGAGTTCGCCGGCGCCATGCACACGGACCTCCTGGATGCGGTGGACTGGGCCGTCGACCGCGGTCTCGCCGACCCGGCGAGGGTGGGGATCATGGGCGGCTCCTACGGCGGGTACGCCGCGCTCGTCGGCGCCGCCTTCACCCCGGAGCGCTTCGCCGCGGCCGTCGACCTCGTCGGCATCGCGGACCTGAGCAGCTTCGTGCGCAGCCTGCCCCCGGTGAGCCGTCCGTACGTCGCGAGCAACTGGCTCGCCTACGTCGGCGATCCCGAGGATTCCGCGCAGGAGGCGGACATGCTCGCCCGCTCCCCGATCAGCAGGGTCGAGCAGATCGCGACCCCGCTGCTGATCGCCCACGGCGCCAACGACGCCCGCGTCATGCAGGGGGAGTCGGACCGGATCGTCGCCTCGCTGCGCGAGCGCGGGGTGCCGGTCGAGTACCTGGTGGCCGACGACGAGGGCCACGGCTTCGGCAACCCCGAGAACGAGATCCGCCTGCAGCGCGCGATCGCCGCGCACTTCGACCGGCACCTGCGCTGAGCCGCTGCCCGCACACCGCGCACGACCCGACCGGAAGGACCGTCATGACCACCCCAGCCACCACTGACCGCTCCGCCGCCCGCGCTCGCCCCGTCGACCCCGCCCGGCCCTTCGGCGCCCATCTCGTCATGAGCTGGTGGAAGCCCGTGGTGATGACCGCCGTGGTGGTCGGCGCGACCTACCTCCTGCAGCTCCTGCTCCTGGCGGGTGCCGCCCTCGTCGAGGTGGGCATGCTGGGGAAGGATCCCGACGACAAGAGCCTCACCCCGCTCTCCTTCCTCGCCTACAACCTCTCGATCATCCTGGTGGCCCCGATCGCGCTCGCCCTCCTGCGACTGGTGACCGGCACGCCGTGGAGGGGCGTGCTCGCCGTGGGCCGAGCCTTCTCGTGGGGTCGCCTGGGTCGCTGGACCGCGGTGTTCACGGGCCTGATGGTGGTGGCTAACCTCGTGCTGCCCCTCGTGCAGCCCTCCCCGCTCTCCGCGTTCGCCGTCACAGGCACGACGGTCGTGCTGCTGGTGATCGTGGTGGTGACCACGCCGCTGCAGGCCGCGGCGGAGGAGATCGTGTTCCGCGGCGTGCTGAGCGCCACCTACGGCTCGTGGCTTCGGGCGGCCCGGCCCGCGCTCGCCGTCGGGATCGGCCTGTCGACCCTTCTGTTCGCCCTGCTGCACACCTCCGCGGATCCGTGGATGCTGCTGAACTATGTCGGGCTCGGCACCAGCACGGCGCTCATGGCCTTGATCAGCCGCGGGCTCGAGGCGTCGATCGCGTTCCACGCCATGAACAACGTGTTCGCGTTCGGGATCGGCGCGGTCTTCGCCTACGGGGGCGGGATCGCCCAGGACCGCTCCACCGGTGCGGGCGGCTCGTACATGCTGCTGTTCCTGGTCGCGCAGGCCGTGGGCGTGCTGATCGTGTGGCAGGTGGAGAAGCGACGGGCCGCGGTGCGGGAGGGCTGAGCGGGCGGCGCGAGGCGCCGGGAGGCGTTCCGTGCCGGGAGGCGGGAAGGATCCGTCGGCCGACGGCGTTGCCCCATGATCGAACTGGACCTGACCGGCAGGACGGCCTTCGTCAGCGGCTCCACGCAGGGCATCGGCCTCGCGATCGCCCAGCGGCTCGCGCTCGCCGGAGCGCGCGTGGCGGTCAACGGCCGCAGTGCAGAGCGGGTGCAGGAGGCGCTCGATGCCCTGGTCGGCGCCGGGGTCGACCCGTCTCTGCTGGTGGCCGCCCCCGGCGACGTCACCGCCGAGGACGGTCTCGCCGCTGCGCTCGAGGCCGCGGGCGAGGTGGACGTGCTGGTGAACAACCTCGGCATCTTCGGCGCCGCGCCGGCGCTCGAGATCACCGACGCCGAGTGGCAGCGCTACTGGGACGTGAACGTGATGGCCGCCGTGCGGCTGATCCGCGCGACTCTGCCCGGCATGAAGGAGCGCGGCTGGGGGAGGGTGCTGAACATCGCCAGCGACTCCGCGATCGTCACCCCGGCGGAGATGATCCACTACGGCGTCTCCAAGACGGCGCTGCTGGCCGTCTCCCGCGGCTTCGCGAAGGACGCCGCCGGCACCGGCGTCACCGTGAACTCCGTGATCGCCGGGCCCACGTACAGCGAGGGCGTGCAGGACTTCGTCTACGAGCTGGTGGATCCGTCCCTGCCCTGGGAGGAGGCGGAGGCCGAGTTCATGAGCCTGCACCGCCCGCAGTCGCTGCTGCAGCGCCTGATCCGGCCCGAGGAGATCGCCAACAT
This sequence comes from Brachybacterium sp. SW0106-09, assembly GCF_001293905.1. Classification (NCBI taxonomy): domain Bacteria; kingdom Bacillati; phylum Actinomycetota; class Actinomycetes; order Micrococcales; family Dermabacteraceae; genus Brachybacterium; species Brachybacterium sp. SW0106-09. The sequence goes on along the minus strand of NZ_BCAK01000054.1, from coordinate 7,991 downwards.
GGTCGTCTACCTCGCCTCGCCGCTCGCCTCGGCCACGACCGGTGGGGCGCTGCGCGTGGACGGCGGGTACACCGACGCGATCCTGCCGTGAACGACGGGCGGCGCATGGCGGAGGGTCCCGCCGCCTCGGTACGGTGCCCGCAGGGCCCGCGCCGACGTGACGACCGAGGAGACGACATGACGGAGAATCCGCTGACGCTCGACGCACTGCTCGCCCTGGAGCGCCGCGGTTGGGAGTCCCTCACCCGGCACGACGGAGGCCGCTTCTACGGCGCGCTGATGACGGCCGACGCGGTGATGATCCTCGTCAACGGCATGGTCCTGGACCGCGACACCGTCGCCGCGACCCTCGACGAATCGCCCGCCTGGACCACATTCAGCCTTGAGGATGCACGCCTGGTGCCGACGGGAGTGGGCGGCGCCGCGCTGGTCTACAGGGCGACTGCTACGCGTGACGACGAGGACGAGCCGTTCGTGGCCTTGATGTCGAGCCACTACACGCTGGTGGACGGCGAGCCTGCGCTGACGCTGTACCAGCAGACGACGGTGACGCACTGAGCGGTCTCTCGTCGCCTCCCCCGACGTCCACGCCGGTCACGACGATTACCCTGACGACCCACGCCGGGCCCATCCCGGTCGTGTCCGCGAGCGCGGACCCGGGAGAGCGGGACTCCTCCGCGCGCACCACCACGGCCGTAGTCGTCGTGCTCGTCTTCGTCGGCATCGTGCTGATGGGGCTTCGAGGGGCCGCCGTCGCCGCGCTGCGTCAACGACGCAGCCTTTCTCGCACCTTGATACGCTGGTTGTGCTATTGCTGACTTGATGATATTTAGCGCGAGATTGCGTCCTCATAGCGTGTTTGAACGTAGGAGCGGAAGTTGCCGTCCTTCACGGCGCGACGAATGCCCTGCCCGTCCATGGTAATGATCAGAAACGGTTCGCGAGATGCGCGGATGAGTTGCGTCTCGAAACCTTCACTAAACCCCGCCCACGAAATAAAGACCCCTACCCTGCATTGACCTCCACGGTCGCGAATTTTCGTCTCAAGGCTATCGAGAGTGGAGCGTTCGACCGCGCCAGACCAGTTCTTACATTCAGTGATCACTAGCGGGGACCCGTGAGCCCAGGGGGTGACGCCGCGATTGTAAAAGACGTGGTCGATCTCGGAATTGACGGTCCGTAGATTTCTGCCGTGCCGAGGGTCTAACTGTAGTCCGCCGAGGGACACAAAGAGGTTCGCGATGAGATCCTCGAGTGCAACTCCCTTCTCGTGTGCGCTGACAGCGCGATCGACTCGGTCGACATCGGCGATAGTGACTAGGTGCCCGGATTCAGTGAGGTCTTCGAAGACGCTGGTGAGATGCGATGTCTTGTCCAGGAACGAGGACTCGACCTGATGGGCGATCCGATGTCCTTGCAGGGCAAGATCGTAGAGGGTTTCTCCCTCGACCTCGATCGTGTACTCCGCAAGCCAGGCGGGGAATTCTGAATCTGCGTTCGCGTATGTCAGCCTGGAGCGTCCGGGCGGGGCCACGGAAACCTGCTTACTTAGCATCTGCAAGTATCCGGCACACGAAAAGTATTCGGGAAGGTCGCCCGGAGTTGGTGCCTCATGCGTCACGATCACCTTGAGGTTGCCCTTACTGCCGTAGAGTCGCGCCTCTGCATTGACGCCCGGAAGGTCGCCCAAGGCGTCGGCGAGTTGCACTGAAAGCTCGGCATTTTCCGGAAGGTCGACGACTCTGATCGCCCTGAGCTCCCACTCCTGGGCCCAGTAGCACTGTGGTACCTCCTCTTCGGAGTATGCAGCGTGGTGGCGGATCGCATCCATTGCGAGTTCAGGGTCCAGTTCCTCCATGGTGCCAAGGTAGCCCAGCGACGTACTCGTTCGGTTGTGGACGGCGAGACGGTTGGTCGGCGGCTCATGCGTGGATGAGGCGCGCGCCGGCGCCTTGAGTCTCCGGAGCCTCGGGGTGTGTCTCTGGGTGGGCATGAAGAACCGGGCTGCCATTTTCTGCACAACCGTGTGATGTCGGCGGCATCGGACGAAAGTCCTGCTCATTCGTGGTCGTTGAATCGTAATCTTCAAGGGTCTCTGCTGTGGAGACGCAGGGGACGGGCGACTGCCGCCGACGCCCCGGTCCGTGCCGCGCACGGACATCGGTGACGATCACGAAGGATGGGCATGAACGCTCAGAACCCGACTCCGCCGCGCCCGGACGGGAGCCAGAACTGGCCCTCGGCGCCCACGTACGGTCAGAGCCCGCAGGGCGGCCTGCCCTTCGAGCCGGCCACCTCGGCGCGGCAGCCGCAGCGCCCCATGCAGGCACCGGCCAAGAGCTTCCCGATCGCCTGGGTGCTCTCGCTGTTCCTCGGGGTGTGGGGCGTGGACCGCTTCTACCTCGGCAAGTGGAAGACCGGCCTGCTGAAGCTCGTCACTACGGGAGGTTTCTTCGTCTGGTGGCTCGTCGACCTGGTGCTCCTGACCATGGGCCAGGTGAAGGACTCCAAGGGCCGCCCCCTGCGCGAGTTCGAGACGATGAAGTGGCCCTCGCGCGCAATCTCCGCAGTGGTCGCGCTCGGGTTCGTCGGCGTGATGATCCTCGGCGCCACCGCCCCGACGCCCCCGCCTGCCGAGGTGACCGCCGCCGAGTCCGCAGCCCTCGAGGAGGCCTCGGTCCCGTCGGAAGAACCCACCACGGCGGACCCGACGACGGAGGCTCCGACCACAGAGGCGCCCACCACCGCGGCGCCCACCTCCACGGCCGCCCCGACTCCCACCCTCACCCCGGAGCCCGTCGCGGCCGAGGGCACGGCGCTCGCGGTCCTCGCCGGACTCGACGAGAAGGGCCGCGCCCCGAAGACCGACTACGACCGCGAACTGTTCGGCTGGCGCGACGACATGGATCGCAACGGCTGCGACACCCGCAACGACATCCTGCGCCGCGACCTCACCGCGATCACCCTCAAGGGCGGCACGAACGGCTGCGTCGTCCAGCGCGGCACCCTCGGCTCCCCGTACAGCGGCGACACCGTCGACTTCGATCGCGAGAACAGCACGGTCGACATCGACCACGTCGTGGCGCTCTCCGACGCCTGGCAGACCGGCGCCGCGAGCTGGGACGAGCAGACCCGTCGCGAGTTCGCCAACGACCCGCTGAACCTCCTCGCGGTCGAGTCGAGCCTGAACCGGCAGAAGAGCGACGGCGACGCCGCCACCTGGCTCCCGCCGAACAAGGACTACCGCTGCGAGTACGTCGCCCGGCAGATCGCCGTGAAGGACAAGTACGACCTGTGGGTCAAGCCCGCCGAGGCCGACGCCATGGAGCGCGTGCTCAGCAGCTGTGAGGGCTTCCTCGCGATCAAGGACGACGACCAGTGGCCCGCGACCGGCGAGGGCGACGTCGTCGCGACCGAGGAGGAGCCCGCGCCGGAGCCTGAGCCTGAGCCGGCCCCCGAGCCCGAGCCGGCCCCCGAGCCCGAGCCGGCCCCTGAGCCCGAGCCTGCTCCGGAACCCGAGCCCGCTCCCGCGTACGAGCCTGCCCCGAAGGAGGAGTCGAACGACAGCGGCTCCGGCGGAGGCAGCGCCTACTACAAGAACTGCGACGCCGCGCGAGCGGCCGGTGCGGCCCCCGTGCACGCCGGCGACCCCGGCTACAGCAGGAAGCTGGACCGGGACGGCGACGGGGTCGGCTGCGAGTGAGGCCGACGGCGTGGGCATGACCTGACCGGTCATGCCCGCGCTCCACGAGGGCGTCCCGCTCCTGCCCGCTGTACCCGCTGAGGGCGTGCGGTCGTCAGCGCCGGCGCAGCACCAGCACCGCGTCGAGGTGCTCGCCCGCCGACCCGTCGGGGGCGGTCGCGGTGCGCGGCCGCTCCTCCGCGAGCTCGACCTCCCACTCCTCGGCCGAGCCGCCGAGCTGTTCCACCTCGTCCTGCACGGAGACCATCTTCGCCGGATGGTCCTTCGCCCAGGACGGCGGCGCGGCGTGGGAGACGGTGACCAGGCGTCCGCCGGGGCGCAGCGCCGTCATGGCGCGGCGCAGGATCGCGACGCGGTCCAGCGCCACGTTCGACTGGAAGAAGCTCGCAGTGACCAGGTCGACCGATGCAGGCTCCGGCTCCCAGGCGTCGAGGTCGACTGCCTCGAAGCTCGCCCCGTCCAGCCCCCGCGCGGCGGCCTCGTCACGGGCCCGGCCGACGGCAGTGGCGGAGATGTCGAGACCGAGCGCAGTCCAGCCCTGCTCGGCGAGCCACAGCACGTCCCCGCCCTCCCCGCAGCCGAGGTCGATCGCCGTGCCCGGTGACAGCTCGGCGACGACCGACGCCATGGTCGCGTTGACCTTCCCTGACCAGACCCGCTCGCTGCCGGAGTAGCGCTGCTCCCAGTACTCGGTGGGTGAGAGATCGGGGTCCGGCTCGGCGTGCGCGGGCGAGTGGGCGTGCGAGGCGTGATGGTGTTCGGTCATGGACTGAGCCTCGCAGACCCTGCCGAGGCGCAGAAGCGCTCTTGCCGGGGACGCCAGAGCGAGCCGGTCCCGCGTGCGGAGTGCGGAGCTCGGGGTAGATTGTCGCCACTTCCAGCGGCTCCGCCGCCGCAGGGACGAGGGAGAGGACCCGATGACGAGCACGCGCCCGAGCCGCGCCGAGAAGGTCGACGCCGCGACTCCTGCCTCCCGCAACCGGGTCGTCGACTTCCTCCGAGCCGCCGCGATCACTGTGGTGGTCCTCGGGCACTGGACGATCATCGCCGTCGACCCCGACGGCGGGATCCTCCCGCACGGCGTCCTCGATGGCGCGAGGTGGACCCACCCGCTGACCTGGCTGTTCCAGGTCATGCCGATCTTCTTCCTCGTCGGCGGCTACTCCAACGGCCTCTCCTGGCGCTCCGCCCGGCGCAAGGAGATCGGTTACGCCGAATGGCTGCGCACGAGGCTCCGACGCCTCGGCATCCCCCTGATCCCGCTGCTGCTCGCCTGGCTCGTGATCGGCGTAGTCACAGTCGCGCTCGGCGCCCCGCATGCGACGGTGCAGCTCGCCTCCCAGATGGCGCTGATCCCCACCTGGTTCCTCGCCGCGTACCTGATGGTGATCCTCGTGGGCCCACCGTGCCTGTGGCTGTGGGAGCGCTTCGGGTGGTGGTCGATCGTGGGCGGCATCGCGCTCGCCGGGATCGTCGACGCGATCAGCATCGCCGCCGACCAGCCGCTGCTCGGCTACCCGAACTACCTCCTCGTCTGGGCGGCGTTCCACCAGGTCGGCTACGCCTGGCTCGACGGCCGACTCTCCGGCATCGGCCGACGGATGCTGCTGGCCGCAATCGGTCTGGTCGGCCTCGTGCTGCTCGTGCTGGTGGGCCCGTATCCGGTCTCGATGATCACCGCCGGGGGAGACGCGATCTCCAACTCGAGCCCGACACGCGTGACGATGGCGTTCCTGGGCATGCTCCAGGCCGGCCTCGTCCTCTCCCTCGAGAATCCGCTCGAGGCGCTGCTGCGTCGGCCGAGGCTGTGGTTCGTGACCGTGCTCGTGAACCAGCGGATCATGACCTGGTTCCTGTGGCACCTCACCGTCATGGTGGGCCTCGCCCATCTGCTGCTGGCGCTCGATGCTCGGGTGGTGCTGCCCGAGCCACTGACGGGGCTGTGGTGGGCGACCCGGCCGCTGTGGGCGCTCGTGCTGCTGGCGCTGACGGGCCTCGTGGTGCTGGTGATGGGCCGCTTTGAAGATCCGCGCGCCGACGACCGCCCTGCCCCGCCTGTGTGGAAGCCGATCGCCGCGGCCGCCTGCATCATTGCCGCCCTCGCCGTCATGGCGTCCGTGGGCGTGGTGGGGGAGAGCGGCGTGACCTGGTGGTGGCCGCTACTGCCGGTGGCGGGGATGGCAGTGCTCGGGGCTGGCGGTCTGCCAGTTGAGCAGGAAGAGAGCTGCTAGCGCACGCTTAGACGCAATAAAGTAGAGTCTACAAATGTCCACTCCAGGTACGATCGGAAGCCAATCCCGACGGGGGGATCAAAGAATGAGTTCCAGCAACGCCGACCAGCTTGTTGTCGCCTCACTATTCAGGGACTATTGCGAGGACGAGTACCCCGGCGACGACCCAGACGAAGTCTTTGAAAAGTACGCTGCTACGCAAGTGCTCAAGCCCTACGAGCTTACCGCTGACGAACTTGCTGCTGGTGTAGTCGACGGAGATAAGGACGGGGGCGTTGACAGCTTCTTTGTATTTCTGAACGGCTCTGCCCTAAGTTCGGATGATCCAATACTGGAGCCCGGCGACCCCGCCGTAAAGAAGCTTGGATCCCATCCTGAGCTAGAAATCTTCCTTATTCAATCGAAGAACAAGGAACGCTGGGAGGAGTCCGCCTGGGAGCATCTCCTCTCGTCGCTCACAAAACTCCTTGCGACGAATGCGGATGACGCCACGCTCGAATCTCTGTATAGGGCAGAAGTTGTCGAGCAAACCGGCATCGTTAGACGCGCAATGATCTCGCTCGCCCCTAAATTCCCCAAAGTAACGTTCAATATTCGATACGTTACTCGTGCGCTGGAGAAGAACATTACCGATACTCTCGAGGAGCAGTGCAAGCTGGTGGAGGGATTGGCAGGGTCTCTTCTTACGACTGGTGCACTCGTTTCGGCAGAGCATATCGGCGTCGAGAGGCTGTACCGGCTTGCGGGGATGGAACCTGCCAGAACAGGCGTACTTCAGTTCCGAAATCTGATCAGAGAGCCGAACTCTTTTCTTGGGGTAGTCGCCCTGAGGGATTATCTAAATTTCGTAAGGAGCGATGCTGGAGTGCTCCGAGAAGAGCTCTTCGAGTCGAATGTGCGGGATTACGAAGGTGATAATCTCGTCAATGAGGCGATAGGTCAGACCCTTGCAAGCAATGACGAGTCTGAGTTCTGGTGGCTAAATAATGGCGTTACCGTGCTTGGCGACAAGGTGGATAGCCCACAGAATGCGCTTACGATTTCCCGACCGTTGATCGTAAATGGCCTGCAGACCTCGCATGTCCTTCATCGCGCAGAGCGGGACGGACTCCTGGAGCCCGAACGTCTTGACAATGGCGTCGTAGTTCGCGTCATCGAATCGATTGACGAGGACACGCGCGATCGAATCATTGCCGGAACGAATAGGCAGACTCGAGTTCCTAGCCCGTCGCTCTACGCTACCCAATCTCTGCAGCGCGACATTGAGAGGTTTCTTCTCGTTCATGACTGGTATTACGAGCGTCGAAAGAATCGTTACAAGAATCAAGGGAAGCCAGCAAAGCGACGTGTAACTATCAGCCTCTTGGCCCAAGCGTTGATTACGCTCAAGTTTGGTCAGCCCGATGCTGCACGAGCTCGCCCCTCAACATTGCTATCTAGAAAGGATGGCTATGACAGCCTCTTCTCTGATTCAATGGATCGGAATGTCTACCTCGCAGCTATCGAGATTGTGAAGGGAGTTGACGATTTCGTCGCTACAGAGGAGGCACGGTCCGTGCTTGATGAGCGGACCAACGCGAGATTCTACGTCGCCGCAGGCTATGCAATTGTGGAGCTAAAGGTGAACGATCCTAGAGATATCAGGTTCGAGCAGAATTTCAATCGTCTCACGCGCCCCCTTAAGCTCTCCTCGCTCGTGCGGGCACTTGACGTGCTTGCTTCGTCAGTGGATGAGTATCAAAGTCGCCATCCTCGAGTGTCTCGGGATGCAGTCTTTAAGAGTAGTGAGTTCCGAGACTTCTACTTCCGCGAGTTAATCGGGTAAAAATACTGCCGATATGGCTTTGTGAAAATTGCGCGCGTCAGTTAATGTGCAGTTTGGAGGCCGTCAATTCCTTATCTGATTGTGGGCCTTAAGTTCATCGATGGCGATCTGGATGGAGGGATGAAGTTACCTAAGGTGTGAGTTTCGCAAGCGGTGCGGTGGTTGAAGTCGATGAACTGTGCTGTGCCCCCGGCGCGACGGTTGCTCACGTCGTTAACATCAGGTCAGAGTA
>NZ_BCAK01000053.1:0-41447 GCF_001293905.1 Brachybacterium sp. SW0106-09 | reverse complement strand
AGATCATCACCACCGATGCAGTGATCATCTGAAACCGCCTATGTGGCGCAGAGGAACGCCACACGCCACGAGCCGACACGGCCCCGTGGCGACAGGGCGGTGCCGGACCGTCGGACAGCGCCGCGGCGACGCCGGAGGGTCGGACAGCGACAGGCCGGCGTCGGCAGGTCGAGCGGGCCGGCAGCGGGAGGCGAGGAGCCGGGCGGCGGAAGGGGATCAGGCGAGGTCGGCGGGGTCCACCAGGAGGCCGTCGAGGTCCAGGACGTAGCCGCCGACGCTCTCGGCGATCAGCCCGGCGATCACCCCGATGCGCCGGTACGCCTCCTGCCACCGCTCCGCCGTCGGGGCGTCCGGCGTCTCGATCGCGTCCTCCTCCGGATCGGCGGTGACGTGGACGAGCTGGTAGTCCACGGCATCGCCCAGCCATTCGAGGGCACTGAGGGCGACGGGGCGGGCGCTGCGCCCCACCCGCACCTCGATCACGTCACCGCCGGGCAGCGGCGCGGTGAGCCCGTAGCCGGTGCGGGAGGTCTCCTCGGGGGCGCGGTCCAGCTCCGCCTCCGGCTCGAGCGGCGCGAGCAGCTGGGCGAGGGACTCCGGCGCGAGGGCGTGGGGGCTCGTGACCGTCAGGTCCCGCACGTGGTACGGATGCGGCTCGAGGCGGACGTGGTCGTCGGTGACGACAGCGCCGTACATACGCCGTGCGAGCGCCCAGGCCAGGTCGAGGCTCTCCCGCTCCACGCCGAAGGGCAGCCCCTTGGGGAAGGCGCGGCCGTAGCCGTGGGAGTCGACCATGCCCTCGGGGACGGGGTCCTCGCGCACCCATGGGGTCTCCAGGGTCCAGCGTCCCGCGCCGCGCGGCGTCCGGTCGGGGACCAGGCGGACGTCGTCCCCGATCTCGATCGCCCCGTCCTCGTCCTCCCGGGCGGTGGGGCGGACGTTGAGGATCATCGTGAGCACCTCGGCGGGGTCGGTGTCCCGCGGCAGCTGGAGACGATGGCTGGTGCGGACCGGCTCGGTCACTGCTGCTCCTCCTGGAGGGGGATCCGGGTGCGATGGAAGTTCTGCGCCGAGCGGGAGGGCGTGGGCCCGCGCTGGCCGAGATAGCGGTTGAGGTTCCCGGCGCTGCCGTAGGGGTTCTGCGACGGGCTGGAGAGGCGGAAGAAGCACAGCTGGCCGATCTTCATGCCGGGCCACAGCGCCACCGGGAGGGTCGCCATGTTCGACAGCTCCAGGGTGATGTGCCCGTCGAAGCCGGGGTCGATGAACCCGGCGGTCGAATGGGTCAGCAGCCCCAGCCGGCCCAGCGAGCTCTTGCCCTCCAGCCGGGCGGCGACGTCGCCCGGCAGGGTGATCTGCTCGTAGGTCGAGGCGAGCACGAACTCCCCCGGGTGCAGCATGTACGCCTCGTCGGGATCGACGGCGACCTCGCGCGTGAGGTCCGCCTGCTCGATCGAGGGATCGATCAGGGCATGCTTGTGGTTGTCGAAGAGGCGGAAGAAGCGGTCGATCCGCACGTCCACGGAGGCGGGCTGGATCATCGCCTCGTCGAAGGGGGACAGCCGCACCCGTCCGGCCTCGATCTCGGCCCGGATGTCTCGATCGCTCAGCAGCACGGCGACCAGACTAGTCCCCCACCGGCGCTGTGCGAGAGCTCGTCCCGAATCGTCCCGGTTCGCGGACCACTCCGGAGAGGGGGTATGCTGTCTCCCGTTCGCTCGGACGGCAGGCCTCCTGCACCGGCCGGGCACAGTTTCGCGGGTGTAGTTCAATGGTAGAACTTCAGCTTCCCAAGCTGACAGCGCGGGTTCGATTCCCGTCACCCGCTCTCGCGACCAGAGCCGCGATCTCCGTCCCCGGAGGTCGCGGCTCCGTCATGTCGGGGTCATGTCAGGGGTCGAAGTCCAGGATCACGTCCGAGTGGGCCCGCGCCCTTCTCCCGCCTCGCTCCCCGCCGCGGCGTGACGCGTTCCGATCCCCGCCGCGCAGGGGTCTGCGGCACACGGGTTCTGTCGAACGTCCCGGTGAGTGTAAGAATGCGGCATGCCCAAGATCATCGGAGGGTCGCTCGAGGAGCACCGCGAACGCACGCGGGAGAAGATCTTCGCCGCCCTGGCCGAGCTGCTGGAGACCCAGGAGTTCGAGACCATCACCTTCTCCCGCATCGCGGCCGCGGCCGGCGTGGGCCGCACCGCGATGTACAACCACTTCCCCGACCGCGAGACCCTCCTGATCGAGTACGCGATCCACGAGACGACGGACTACATCACCCAGCTGCGGGCCGGGGTCAGCGACTCGGCGACCCCGCGCGAGGCGGTCATCGCCTACGTGCGCACCCAGCTGGAGCTCACCGTCTCCTTCCACGTCCCGCAGGCCGCGGGCCGGGCCTCCCTCACCCCCGACGCGGCCTCGCGGATGCGCGAGCACGTGGTGCTGATCGAGGAGGTGCTCAGCACGATCGTGGAGGCCGGGATCGCGGCGGGCGACTTCTCCGCCGACCTCGACGTGACCGGCACCGTCCGGATCATCAACGGCCTGCTCGTCGGCTCCTCCGCGAAGCGCTACCCGCGCGAGGCGCTGGAGCGCTTCGTGCTGCAGGGGCTCGGCGCGACCGTCTGAGCGCGGTCGTGAGCGGCGCGGTGATGAGCGCGCTTTCGTGACCGCGTCGTCGTGAGCGCGCAGTCGTGACAGAGGGCCCGGCCCGCCTCCCTGGAGAGGCGGGCCGGGCCCTCTGTCCGGTCCGGGTGCTCGGCGCCCGGTCCTCTCAGCCCTTGCCCTTGCGCTTCCTGCGGGTGGGCCGGGCGGTGACGGTGACCTCGTGGCGGTCCTCCTCGTCGACCTCCCAGTCCATCGCGTCCAGGGAGTCCTCCGGGGCCTCCTCCGCAGTGCGGGAGAAGAGCGGACGGGACAGCTCCTCGTGCTCGTCCTCGAGGTCCACCTCTGGCGCGGTGGCGGTGATGACCCAGCAGGTCAGCGCGATGATGATCGCGACCACGGCGATGCCCCAGCGGAGATAGGAGCTGGTGCCGTCGGTGCTCATCCCCACCACGGCGCTCACCGCGAGCGCGGAGAGCAGAGAGGCGGTCAGCACCAGCGGCAGCGCCACCGAGCCGATCACGGAGCGCAGGATGCCGGTGAGCACCGCCCCGCCGAGCGCGCCGGAGTGCCCCCAGGAGCCGGGGCCGCCGTAGCGGCCGGAGCCGATCACGGCGGAGGCGCCGGCGAGGGTCGAGGCGGAGCCGAGGGTCCACAGCCCCAGGCCCGCCGCGGTCAGCACCACGCCGACGACGAGGCCCGGCAGGGCGGCCGGGCCGAGCCCGAAGCCGGCCACCACCGGGGCGAGCACCGAGACGACCACTGGGGTCAGCGCAGCCCGGCGCACCATCTCGGGCAGCTCGGGCAGCTCCGCGCCGTCACGGCCCTCGAGCATCGCCGCGCGGGTCTCCACGACCGCGTTCGCGCCGAGCCGGCGGGCGCCGTCCAGGAGCGAGGAGGTCATCAGCAGGACGGTCACCACGCCGAGGGCGACGCCGCCGAGCAGGGTGAGCGAGGCGGGGGTCGCCAGGTGCAGGGCCCGGTCCTCCCACACGGTCGCGGCGCGCGGGGCGAGCTGCAGCGCGGAGACGACGGGGCCGAGGGCGCCGAGGCCGATCAGCACTGCGGCGAGCAGCAGCGCGCCGAGCGGACCGGTCGCGATGCCGCCCGCGGCGCGGCGCGAGCCGCTCTCCGCCCCGGCGCGGTCCAGCAGCGTGGAGGCCAGCAGCGGCCCCGAATGACCGGCGACCACGATCAGCGCGCCGAGGCCGGCGTGGACCGCGAGGGTCAGGGCGAGGGAGGGCACACCGGCTGCGAGCACGGAGAGCACGGCGGCGATGAGGACCACGAGGGCGAGCGCCCCGGCGGCGGTCAGCGCCGAGGAGCCCAGGCCGGCGGTGAGGCCGAGCGCCCCGCCGGTGCGGGAGGTGCGGGCGGCGCGCAGCACGGAGCCGCCCAGGCGGTGGCCGGTGCCGCCCAGCAGCAGCACCGTCGCGAGCGCGGCGAGGGCGCCGAGGCCGAGCGCCGCGGCGACCACGACGTTCGGGGTGATGCCGTAGAGGGCGAGCATGTCGAGGAAGGCGGAGGCGTACTGCGAGTCGTCCGTCTGGGAGATGAACTGGCTCAGGTCGCCGCCGAGCTCCTCGATCTGCGGCTCGAGCTGCTCGCGCGGCGTATCGGTGCCGCCGGTGATCGCGGGGTCGGTGAAGTTCTCGAGCCCGACGTCCTCGAAGCGGAGGTCCTTGTACTGGGAGGGGATCCACAGCGCCGCAGCGGCGACCGCGCCGGCGGCGCCGAGCACGGAGGGGACCAGTCCGCCCAGCTGCAGCGCACCGCGCTCGTGGCCCTCGCGGCCCGCATGGGGGACGACGGCGGCGACGCCCGCGGCGAGCAGCGCGGTGCCCAGCGCCAGCAGCGTGACGACGAAGCCCTCGGCCGCGAGGACGGGCACGCCGAGCAGCACGCCGAGGGCGGCGCCGGCGGTCGCGACGGCGACGAGGTCGGCGCCGAGGGCCCCGCCGCGGCGCACCATGCGGGCGCTGCGCAGGTGGGGGCCGCCGAGGTTCTCCTCGTCGTCGACGTCGAGCTCGTGCTCGTCGGTGCCGACCAGCACCGCGGCCGCGGCCGCTCCCGCCTCGACCGGGGCCGCGCTGGCACGCACTACGAGGGCGGAGATCGCGGCGCCCGCGGCGAGGGCGATGAGCGCCGGCCCGGCCGTGGTCTGCAGGAACCACACCGCGATCACCACGGGCAGCGCGGCGAGCGCGAGCGCGCCGGCGACCGTGAGCGCCCCCAGACGCGGGACCATCGCCCCGCGCCGCTCGGGATCGACGCCGAGCGCGGCGAGCTGGATCGCCAGGCCCCGCCAGGCCGCGAGCGGGCCGAGCGCGAGCCCGACCAGCAGCATCGCCGAGCGCAGGATGCGGTCGTCGGTCCCGCCGGGGGCCAGGTACACCACCACGGCGAGCGGCAGCCCCACCCACAGCAGGATCGAGGCGGAGGACAGCAGCGGCGCGCCGAGCCGCCGTCCGAGCGTCGGGTCCACCTCGGCGCTGTCCTCGTCGCGCCGCAGCCGGGTGGGCACGACCGCCCCGGCGACGAGCGCGGCCACGGACAGTAGGCCGAGGACGAGCAGAGTGACGGCGAGATCGTCGCCGAGGGGGAATTGCGTGATCAGATCCACGGGTCGGCTTCAGCTTCCGTCGGCGTCAGAGGTCAGGCGAGCAGGGAGAGGTCCAGATGATCCGGGCCGCCCTCGACGACTCGGATCGGGACCCCCCAATCCTGCTGGTGCATGTGGCAGGCGGGGAACTCCACGGCCGGGTCCGCGTCGCAGGAGGCGGCGCGGGCGCTGACGTGGAGGACGCCCTCGGTGTACGCGGGGTCGAGGGTGACGGTGCGCTCGAGCGCGGTGTCCACCCCTCCCCCGCCGGTCAGCATCGAGGTGGGGGTGGTCGCGATCGTGACCTGCGTGGACGGCCCGAGGGAGTCGTCGAGCTTGTGCCCGGGCGGCGGCGTGAACAGCACCCGCACGGTGAGCGGGCCGGGACCCACCTCGGTCGCGGGCCGCTCGGAGCGCTGGGCGCCCTCGTCGATCACGCGCTCGGCGGCCTTCGCGACCGGCACCCAGGTGATGCGGTGCGCGCCGGACTCGACGACGATCAGCTGGCCGATCCCGTCCACGGGCGGGCCGACGATCGCGTCGGAGGGCTCCTTGAGGTCGGTCGCGACGGTGACGACCTCGCCGGTCTCCTCGTCCAGGAGGCGGATCGCGCCGTTGTAGGTGTCGGCGATCGCGATGCGCCCGTCGGGCAGGGCGGTCACGCCGAGCGGGTGCTGGAGGCGGGCCCGGTCGAGCGGTCCGTCCACATGGCCGAAGTCGAACAGGCCCTTGCCCACCAGCGTGCTGACCTGCATGGTCTGCGGGTCCAGGAGCCGCACCGCGGAGGACTCGGAGTCCGCGATCACGATCCGGCCGTCGGGCATCTCGTCCAGGCCCGAGGGCTGGGCCCACCAGGAGGTGACGGCGGGGCCGTCGACCAGGCCCTCCTGGGTGGTGCCCGCGAGGACCAGCAGGGCGCCGGTGACGGGATCATAGGTCCACAGCTGGTGGATCCCGGCCATGGCGATCACGGCCCGGTTCAGGGAGTGGCTCCAGGTGAGGTCCCAGGGGGTGGAGAGGCTGTAGGTGCGGGCATCGCCCTCGCCGCGCGGCAGCGGCTCGCCCTGCATCCACTGCTCGCCGGTGCCGGCGACGGTGACGACCTCGGTCGTGGTGCGGGAGCGCAGCAGGCGGTCCTGCCCGATCTTCACGCCGCGCAGGCGGTGCCCGGCGGTGTCGGCGACCAGGAGGTCGTAGCCCACCTCCTGGGCGACCTCGGCGGGCAGGGCGAGGACGCCGTTGGGCTCGGCGAACTGGGCGGTGTCCTCGTCGCCGTCGGCATGGCCGCGCTCCCCGGTGCCGATGATCGCGTCGACCGTCGCGCCGTCGGCCTGGAAGACGACCAGGCGGTGCTGGCCCGCGTCGGAGACCACCAGCCGGCCGTCGCGCAGGACGGCGAGCTTCGAGGGGAAGCGGAGGGTCTGCTCGGACCGCTCGGCGAGGACGGTCGGCGCGGGGCCGCGGCGCAGCGAGCCGTCGGCCTCGCCCTCGGCGACGAGCTCGGCGACCAGGCGGTCGAGGTTCGCGGCATGGCCCTCGCCGGAGAGGTTGCCGGCGATCCGGCCGTGGGTGTCCAGGACCATCAGGGTGGGCCAGGCGCGGGCGCCGTAGGCGCTCCAGGTCTCCAGCTCCGGATCGTCGATCACGGGGTGGGAGACCTCGTAGCGCTCGATGTTGGCCTGCAGCGCCTCGGGGTCCTTCTCGAACTCGAACTTCGGGGAGTGCACGCCGATGACGACGAGCTCATCGGCCCACTTCTCCTCGAGGGGGCGCAGCTCGTCCAGGACGTGCAGACAGTTCACGCAGCAGAACGTCCAGAAGTCCAGCAGCACGATCTTCCCGCGCAGCGTCTCGAGGTCCAGCTCGGCGCCGCCGGTGTTCAGCCAGCCGCGGCCGCGCAGCGGCGAGCCGTGGGCGCGGGAGGTCAGGGGCGCGGAGGGGTCCGACGAAGTGGTCATGGGGTCCAGTGAACACCGGATCGACGCCCGGGGGCCAACTCGGGTGACAGCGCGGACATCCGCGCCGGATCACTCCCGGGTCACCAGGTCGCGATCCAGGCCCCGAGCTCGGGATCGGTGAGGGAGGTGAGGGCGAGGTCCGCGGGCGGGACGGGGTGCCCGGGCGCGGGGACCGCGATGAGGCGCAGCCCCGCGTCGCGGGCGGCGCGGGCACCGGTCCCGGAGTCCTCCAGGGCCAGACAGTCCTCGGGCCGCTGGCCCAGGGCGCGGGCCGCCGCGGCGTACATGTCGGGGGCCGGCTTGGGGTCCTCGACGGTGTCCGAGGCCTCCAGGACGGTGAAGTGCTCCCGCAGGCCGCCGGCGACGAGCTTGTGGTCCAGCGCCTCGAGCCAGGAGTTCGAGGCGCAGCCCAGCGGCACCCGGGCCGCCGCCGCCCGCAGCACCTCGGCCGCGCCGGGCAGGGTGCGCACCCCGCCGGAGAGCTCGTGGTCGAACTCGCGGTGCAGGTCGGCGAGGACCTCGGCCTCGGTGTGGCCGGAGCGGCGGGCGATCAGCTCGGCGGCGACCTCGATCGTCGAGCCGTGCAGTACGGCGTCGTCCTCGGGGTCCAGGACCGCGCCGCGCGCGGCGACGACCGTGTCCTGGGCGCGCTGCCACACCGACTCGGTGTCCAGCAGCAGGCCGTCGCAGTCGAAGACGACGGCGCGCGGGGTCCAGTCGCCGAAGGCGCGGGCGAAGCGGTCGGGCGAGGTGCTCACCGGCGGGCCTCCCAGCTCGAGATCCAGTCGGCGAGGACGGGGTCCTCGAGGGAGTCGAGCCGGCGCGGCGCGACGGGGTCCTGCCCGGGGATCGACGGCACCGCGATGAGCTGCATCCCGGCGGCGAGGGCGGCCCGGGCGCCGGTCTCCGAGTCCTCCAGCGCCAGGCAGTCGGCGGGGTCGGCGCCGAGCGCCGCGGCGGCGGCGAGGTAGAGGTCGGGGGCCGGCTTCCCGGCGGCGACGTCGTCGAGGGAGACCCGGGCGTCGAAGGCGCCCGTGAGGCCGAGCGCGTCGAGGGTCCGCTCGAGCAGGTCCCGGGGAGAGTTCGAGGCGACGGCGACGGGGCGCACCGCGGCGACCGCCCGGACGGTCCTGACCGCCCCGGGCAGCGGCACGAGCGGCTCCTCCAGACGCTCCTGGTGGGCGGCCATGAGCTCCGCCCCGGCGCGGTGCGGGTCCTTGCCGATGGCCGCGGCGATCGCGGTGACCACGACCTCGATCGGCTGGCCGGTCAGGGCGCGGCGCGCCTCCGGGTCGAGGGAGGCGCCGTGGTCGGCGAGATAGTCCTCCTGCAGCGCGAGCCAGCGCCCCTCGGTGTCCACCAGCAGCCCGTCGCAGTCCACCACCACGGCGGCCGGGGACCACGCGGGCGGCCACGTCTCCAGCGGGGAGGGTGCCAGGAGGGCGCCGGGGTCGCTCGCATCGCTCATGGCCCCAGCCTAACGATCACCGCGACCCCGGCGTCCAGCGCGCTCCTGCCCGCGGCGCGGCCGCTCAGGCCGACACCGCCGCGAGCCCCTGCTCGAGGTCGGCGAGGATGTCGTCGATGTGCTCGATGCCCACGGAGAGGCGCACGAAGCCGGGGGCGACGCCGGCGGCGCGCAGCTCCTCCTCGGTCAGCTGCGAGTGGGTGGTCGAGGCGGGGTGGATGACGAGGCTGCGCACGTCGCCGACGTTCGCCACGTGCGAGTGGAGGGTGAGGGCGTCCACGAAGCGGCGCCCGGCCTCGAGGCCGCCGGGCAGCTCGAAGCCGAGCACGCTGCCGGAGCCCTTCGGGAGATAGCGCTGGGCCCGCTCGTGGTGCGGGGAGGAGGGCAGGGAGGCCCAGGTGACCGTGCCCACCCGCTCGTCGGCCTCGAGGAAGTCGGCGACGCGGCGGGTGTTCTCCAGGTGGCGCTCCATCCGCAGCGGCAGCGTCTCGAGGCCCTGCCCGATGAGGAAGGCGTTGAACGGGGAGACGGCCGGGCCCAGGTCGCGCAGCAGGTTGGTGCGGGCGCGGGTCGCGAAGGGGCCGGGCACGCCGGCGAAGACGAGGCCGTTGTAGGACTCGTCGGGCTCGGTGAACTGGGGGTACTTCTCGGCGTGGGCGGTGAAGTCGAAGCTGCCGCCGTCCACGATCGCGCCGGCGATCGAGGTGCCGTGCCCGCCGAGGAACTTGGTCGCGGAGTGGACGACCACGTCCGCGCCGTGCTCGAGGGGGCGCAGCAGGTAGGGCGTCGCGACGGTGTTGTCGACGATCAGCGGGACGCCGACCTCGTGGGCGACGTCGGCGAGGGCGCGCAGGTCCGGGATGTCCTGCTGGGGGTTCGGGATCGACTCCACGAAGAAGGCGCGGGTGGTTTCGTCCACGGCGGCGCGCCAGGAGGCGGGATCGGTCGGGTCCTCGATCCACTGCGGGGTGATGCCGAGGCGGGTGAGGGTGTGCTTGAAGAGGTTGAAGGAGCCGCCGTACAGGCTCGGGGAGACGGCGATCGAGTCGCCCGCCCCGGCGAGGTTCAGGATCGACAGCGTGATGGCGCTCTGCCCGGAGGCGAGCAGGAGCCCGGCCACGCCGCCCTCGAGCGCGGCGATGCGGTCCTCGACCGCGGCCTGGGTGGGGTTGGTGATGCGGGTGTAGATCGGGGCGGCCTCGGCGAGCGCGAAGCGGTCCGCGGCGGACTGCGCCGAGGGGAAGACGAAGCTGGTCGTCTGGTGGATGGGCAGGGCGCGCGAGCCCGCGTCGGTGTCGGGGGTCTGGCCGGCGTGGACGGCGAGGGTCTCGAACTTCTGGTCCTGCTGCGTCATGGCTGCGCTCCTCCTGGGCGTCGGGGGCTGCGCTCAGCCTGTCCGCCGCGCGCCGGCGGGGCGAGGACTGTGAACGTCTGTGTCGCCGAGCTCGAGCAGCTCCCCGTCCCAGCGGCGGCGCAGCCAGCGGTCGTGGGAGGCGATCAGCACGGTCCCGCCCCAGTCCGCGAGCGCGGCCTCGAGCCGGGTCGCGGTGACCAGGGCCAGATGGTTGGTGGGCTCGTCCAGGATCAGCAGCTCGGGCGGGTCCAGCAGCACCGCGGCGAGCATGACGCGGCGCAGCTGCCCGCGGGAGAGGGTCTCCAGGGGGCGGGCGAGGTCGCGGGGATGGACGAGACCGAACAGCTCCGGCTGCTCGTCCTCCTCGAGGCCGGCGGCGCGGCGCAGATGGGCGCCGACGGTCCGGCCGGGCACGGGCTCGTCGTCCTGGCGGAGGTGCCCGATCCGCAGCGAGCGGGGCCGGCTCACAGTGCCGGAGGTCGGCGCGAGCCGGCCCGCCACCACGTCGAGCAGGGTCGACTTCCCGCTGCCGTTCGCGCCGGTGACCAGCAGGTGCTCCCCTGCCGAGAGGGCGAGGGAGACCGGTGCGAGCCGGTCCGCGACGGCGACCTCCGCCAGGGCGAGCTGGACCTGGCCGGCACCGCGCGGGGCGTCGGGCAGGTGGGTGAGCTCGAGCTCGGCCGGAGGCTTCCTGACCTGGTCCTGCTCGAGCTGGGCGAGGCGCTGCTCGGCGTCGCGCACGTGCCGGGAGACGCGCACGGCGTTGCGGTCGGCGAAGAACTTCCGGGCGATCTTCACCTCCGCCCGGCTGCGGGACTCGCGCCCCAGGGTGTGAGCATCCCTGGCGACCTCCCGCAGCCGGTTCAGCTCCTCCTGCTCGGTGCGATAGCGGTGCTCCCACCGGTCGCGGGCCTCGTAGCGGGCCAGCAGGTAGTCGCTGAAGGTGCCGGTGAAGGCGCGCAGACCGCCGGGCTCCTCGCCGAGCGGCGACTCGGCGGGGTCGAGGTCGAGCTGGGCGGAGGTCGCGTCGTCGAGGAAGGCGCGGTCGTGGCTGGCGATGAGCACGGGGCCGGGATGGGCGGCGATCGCACCCGCGACGAAGGCGGCGGCCTCGTCGTCGAGATGATTCGTCGGCTCGTCGAGCAGCCAGCTGGTGGGACGGGCGATCAGCAGGTGCGCGAGCGCGAGCCGTTCGCGCTGACCGCCGCTGATCTCCCCGAGCGGGGTGTCGCCGGGCAGGTCCGCGAGGCCGAGTCCGGCAAGGGTCTCCTCGGCGCGGCGCGGCGCGTTCCAGACGTCGGCGAGGGTCGCCTCGGCGAGGACGTGGTCGTAGCGGGCGGCGGCCGCGGCGGTGCCGCCGGCGAGCTCCTCCCCCGCCGTGATCAGCTCCCGCTCGAGGCGCCGGGAGCGCTCGAGCGCCTCGGCGACGACCTCGGCGAGCGGGGTGCGGGCACCGAAGAGCAGCTCCTGGCGCAGCATCCCGACGGGGCCGGGCACCTCGCAGGTGCCGGCGTCGGGGTGGAGGTCCTCGGCGAGGACCCGCAGCAGGGTGGACTTGCCGCTGCCGTTCTCGCCGAGCAGCCCGGTGGGGCGCCCGGCGGGCACGACGAGGCTCACGTCGGTCAGGACGCGGCGGTCGGCGGCGAGGCCGGGATAGGTGAAGGAGATCCCGTCGGCCCGCAGGTGCAGGGAGGGGTCGGCGGCCGCGGGGGCGGCGGACGGGGTGTAGGAGGGCATGGATCAGCTTCTCGGCGCGGAGGGACGGCGGGCGCGGGGCTGATCACAGACGCATGGCGACCACGGTAGGGGCCGCGCCCCGGCGCCGTCGAGGGAATTACCCGCCCAGCGCCGCGACCGCGGAGCGGATCCCGGCGGGGTCGCCGATCCGGCGGGGGTCCCGGGGGAAGTCCTCGAGCGCGGCGGCCGACGCCCGGGCGTCCGTCCCGGACAGCAGCGCGACCAGCGCGACGCGCACGCTGCCACCCGCGTCCTCGAGCACCCGCGCCGCCTCCTCGGGCTCGGCGCCGCTGGCCTGGACGAGCATCCGCACGGTGCGGGCGACGAGCTTCTCGTTCGTGGGCCGCACCTGGATCATCAGGTTCCCGAAGGTGGTCCCGAGCCGGACCATCGTCGCGGTGGAGAGGGCGTTGAGGGTGAGCTTCTGCGCGGTCCCGGCCTTCATGCGGGTGGAGCCGGTGACCACCTCGGGGCCGACGTCGAGGAGGATCGCATGGTCCGCGAGCGGGGCGAGCGGAGCGGCGGGGTTCGCGGAGATCAGCGCGGTGGGCATCCCCGCGGCGCGGGCGGCCTCGAGCGCGCCGGCCACGAAGGGGGTGCGGCCGCTCGCGGCGAGGCCGATCACGACATCGCCCTCACGGCACTGCTCGCGCACCAGCTGTGCGCCCTGCGCGGCGGAGTCCTCGGCGCCCTCGACCGCGGTGAGGAAGGCGCCGGGCCCGCCCGCGAGATGGGCGGTGACCATCGACTCGTCGGCGTCGAAGGTCGGGGCGAGCTCGACCGCGTCCAGCACCGCGAGCCGGCCCGAGGTGCCGGCCCCGAGGTAGTGGACGGTGCCGCCGTCCGCGATCGCCGCCACGCACGTCTCCACCAGCGCGGCGATCTCGGCGGAGCGCGCCTGGACCGCCGCGGCGACGGTCGCGTCCTCGCCGAGGATCACGTCGACCATCCCGTGGGCGTCGAGGGTGTCCAGCTCGGCGCTGGCGGGATTGCGCTCCTCGGTGGGCGAGGCGAGCCCCACCAGGTCGACGTCGAGGCGGCTCGGGTCCCTGCGGGGGTTGCTCACGTGGTCTCCAATGATCGGTGGGCGTCGCACGGGACAGCGTAGGACAGGCGGGCGCGGCCCCTACGATGTGGGGGACGCTCGACGGGGAACGCTGGAGGAGGGAGCCCTATGCGCCAGCACCTGGTGCTCGCCGGGGATGTCGGGGGGACGCGCTCGCGGCTGGTCGCCGCGTCGGTGGGCGGCGGGCTCCTCGCGCAGGTCGAGGGGCCGGGAGCGAACCTCCGCTCCTCGGGTCCGGCGGCCTTCGACGCGCTCGCGGCCACGATCGCCGAGGTGCTCGAGCAGGCGCGGCTCGCACTGCGCGCCGCCGACGCGGACGTCGACGACGACACCTCCGACGGGCCCGCCGGCCCGCTCGCCGACGCCCCCGCCGCCGAGGTCGCGGCGGTCGCGCTCGGCATCTCCGGGGCGGGGCCGGCGCGTGCGGCGGAGGTCCGCGCCGCGGTCGGCGAGCGCCTCGACCCGCTCGGGATCCCCGCCGAGCGCCTCCTGGTCACCGACGACCTGCACACCGCCTTCCTCTCGGGTGGGGTGGGCGACGACGGCCTGCTGGTGCTCGCCGGGACCGGCGCGGTCGCGGTCCGCTTCCGTGACCGGGAGGCGATCGCCCGCCGCGACGGGATGGGCTGGCTGCTGGGCGATGTCGGCTCCGCGGTGTGGCTGGGGCGGCGCACCCTCGAGGCGGTCGCCGCGGACCTCGACGCACGCGGCCCCCGCACCCTGCTGACCGAGGAGGTCGGCGCCGCGCTGGGCCTGGACCTGCGCGAGGGGCTCCGCCCGCTCTCACCCACCGGCGACCCGCGCCAGGACCTGATCCGCGCGCTCGACGAGCACCTGCCCGCCGGGGCGCCGGCGGCGCTGGGACGCTTCGCGCCGCTGCCCGCCCGGGTGCGGGAGGACCCGGTCGCCCGCGGCATCCTCGCCGCCGTGATCGAGCACGTGCTGGACACGGTTCAGGCGCTGGATCCGGAGGCGGTGCTGCCCGTGGTGCTCGCCGGCTCCGTGCTCACCGGCCCGGGCCCGATCCATGACGAGGTGACGGCCTCGCTGCAGGACCGTCGCCGCTCCGTGAGCCCCGCGCCCGACGGGCTGCCGGGCGCGCTGCTGCTCGCCCGCGAGCTCGCGGGGCGGGTCGCCGGATGACCCGCGCACGTCGCCTGGTGCGCCACCAGGTGGTCCTCGCCCGTGTCGTGACGACGCCCATCACCACGCTCGGCGTCTTCGCGGTGATCACCGCGGTCGCCTGAACCGCCCCCGCGCGGAGACTAGGATGGCGGGCGTCAGCGCGCCGTCCACCCGGAAGAAGGCTCCTTTCGATGCCCGAGCTCCACGACCAGATCCCCACCCGTGAGAAGGTGCTGATCATCGGCGCCGGCCCCGCCGGCCTCGCCGCCGCGGCGTCGCTGAAGGCGCTCGAGGTGCCCTTCGACATCGTGGACCGCGCCGACCACGTCGGCGGCATCTGGGACCCCGAGCGGGAGGACTCCCCGATCTGGCCGGCGATGGAGATGATCTCCTCGCGGGAGCAGACCCAGTACGAGGACCTCCTGCAGCCGGTCTCCTTCCCCGAGTTCCTCACCCCCGCGCACATGGCGAAGTACCTGCGCGCCTACGCCTCCCGCCACGGGATCACCGACCACTTCCGCCCGCGCACCGCCGTGCGCGCCGCACGCCCCTTCGAGGAGGGCGTGTGGGAGGTGGAGCTCTCCACCGGCGAGATCGGGATCTACCGCGCAGTGATCTCCGCGCACGGCATCTCGCAGCGCCCCCACCGCCCCGACTGGGCCGCCGACGTCCCGAGCACGGTGCAGGTCATGCACTCCTCGGAGTGGACCGGCGCCGACGGTCTCGAGGGCAGGCGGGTGCTGGTCGTCGGCTCCGGCCAGTCCGCCGCGGACATCGCGGTCGACGCCGCCCGTCGCGCGCTCGAGGTGCGCTGGTCGATGCGCACCGGCCACTGGGTGGTGCCGCGCCGCATCGCCGGGATCCCCGGCGACGTCGCCTCCGCGCGCGAGCCCGCGATGCTCGGCGGGCTGAACGCGAGGATCGCCGAGACCGTGGTGCGACGCACCGTCGGCGACCCGGTCGAGGCCGGTCTGCCCCGCCCGGCGCAGCCCCTGCTCGAGGACCGCGTGATCGTCTCCGACGACCTGCTGCAGCGGGTCCGCGAGGGGCGCATCACCCCCGCCGGCGAGGTCCAGGGCGTGGACGCCGAGGGCGTGGTCACGCACGCCCGCGGCCGCGACGCCTTCGGCACCGACACCTACCGTGCGGACCTGATCGTGCTGGCCACCGGCTACGAGACCGGGGCCGACCACCTCCCCGAGGACCTCGTGCCCCGCACCGCGAGCGGCGAGAGCGACCTCTTCCTCGGCGCCTTCGCCCGCGGCCGCGACGACCTCGTGATCCTCGGCCAGCAGCGGGTCTCCGGCGGCGTGCTGCCGCTCCTCGTCGAGCAGGCCGACATCGCCGCCTACGTGCTCGCCGCGACCCGCGACGGCGGCACCTCTCCCGCGCTCGAGCAGTTCCGTCGCGTGCGCGGCGGCGCCGAGGCCGCGATCCCGGCCCGTCCCGCCCCCGCCTCCGGCGGTCTGCGCGGCCGGCTCGAGACCGCCGTCGGCGCCCGCCGCGTCACCCCGCGCGAGGTCCCCTCCGGCGCCGGCGCCCGGGAGGGCCTGGTCCCCGCCGTGGACCGCGAGACCCAGCTCGCGCGGCTCCGCTCGGTGCGCAGCCTCTTCGGCTGAGCGGTCCCCGGGGGTCGACGCCCCGCCGCACGCTCCGACGAAGGGGCCCGCGCAGCGGCGCGGGCCCCTCGTCGTGCGGTCAGCCGCGGCGCCCGCGGTTCCGCAGCGCCGCCCCGCCGGCCACGAGCGCGATGAGCACCACGACGACGAGCACGAGCGTGCCCGCGGACTGCTGATCGGCGAGCGCGTCGGCCCGCCAGGTGCGGCCGGTCGCGCCGAACCAGCTCGCCGCCAGGAGCCGCTCCGTGCTGCGCAGCGCGATCCCCCCGGCAGCGCCCAGCAGCAGCGGGACCGCCGCGACCCAGGCCCGACGCGGCGCGGGCGCGAGCCTGACGGCGAGCGCGATCAGCGCACCGGCGGCGAGAGCCAGCAGCTGCAGCGCGAGATGGGCGGCGTGGCTGTCCAGGGCGGCGCGGAGCAGCGGCGGGCTGATGTAGCAGGCGGCGAGCAGCAGCGGCCCGGCCGCGGCGAGCAGCGCCGCGAGCGGCCAGCGCCCCTCCAGCAGGGTGCGCAGACGCGGCGGGATCGTCATCGCGCAGCCCAGCAGCACCCCGGCGGGCACGAGCAGCAGCACGTGCTGGAGGACGTGGGCGGAGACGAGCACCTTGCCGTACACGTTCAGAGGGCCCGAGGTCAGCAGCACGAGCGCGGCGGCCCCGAGCAGGAGCTGCAGGCTGCGTCCACGCGGACGCGGCGGGGCGCTCGGCCTCCACCACAGCAGCAGCAGGACGCAGGCGAGCGCCGCCCCGAAGGGGTCCGGTCGCCACTGCCCGAGCACGGTGACGAGGTCCGGGGCGGGAGGCAGGGGGTAGCCGGTGAGCGTGCCGGCGGTGCCCGCCGGCGGGGTGCCCTCCTCCTCGGGCGGCGGGGAGGAGCTCATCGCCGCGGCGAGCGCGACGGCGAGCCCCATCAGCGCCAGCTCGAGCAGGGCGAGTCGCCGGTAGGTCCCCAGCGCCCGGCGCCCCTCGGAGTCCGTGCCGAGCCCGGTGGCGAGCTGGCGGCGCTGGAGCGCGCCGAGCAGGCCCAGGAGCAGCAGCACCACGGCCTTGCCGAGCCCGATCTGCACGTACGCGCTGGTGAGGAGCTCCGCGGGGGTGTTCATGCGCACCACGAGCGCGAGCACCCCGCTCAGCGCCAGGGCGATCCAGCAGATCAGCGCGAGATGGGAGTAGCCGCGCAGCACGCGCACGTCGTCGCGGCTGCGATCGGTGAGCACCTGCAGCACGGCGAGGCCGCCCAGCCAGATCCCCACCGCCAGCAGGTGCACGAGCATCGTGGAGGTGGCGATCTCGTGGGTCTCGTCGCCCGCGGCGTGCCCGGTCATCGCGGCGGAGAAGGCGACGACGGAGGAGAGGACCGCGACGGCGCGGGCGAGAGCGGCGGAGGTGCCGAGCACGGCGACGGTGGTGGTCGCCGCGGCGGCCAGCAGCCCGCACAGGAGCCAGACGCCGAGCTCCGTGGCGAGGAACACCCCGAGGTCGGAGCCGAAGCGCGGCGAGCCGACGGGCTGCCCGGTCGCGATCGCGTAGGAGAACGTGAGGGAGGCGCCGCGGGCGAGGGTGGTGGCCGCGGCGGCGCCCGCGACGATGCCGAGGGCGCGGGTGCGGTCGGCCTCCTCGCGCAGGAGCCAGCCGGCGACCACGGCGCCGCCGAGGGTCAGTGCGGCGGCGAGGTCGGCGAGGTTCGCGGCGACCGGGGCGCCGATCCGGGCGAGGGGACCCGCGTCCAGCAGCACGAGGTTGTCGCCGCCGGCGGCCTCGGCCGCGAGGACGGCGAGCAGGCTCAGCACCGCGAGGGCGGGCAGGAGGGCGAGGAGGGTGCGGCGCAGCGTCATGAGGCGATCACCAGTCCCACCCAGAGGGCGCCCATGCCGGTGCCGACGCTGAGCATCAGGTAGGCCAGCGCGATCGAGTAGGCGCCGCCGCGGACGAGCACGACGATGTCGTGCGCGGCGGTGGAGAGGGTGGAGAGCCCGCCGCAGAAGCCGCCGCCGAGCAGCACGTAGAACACGCCGCCCGCACCGGTGGCGGAGCCGAGCCGCGCCACGACGATGCCGAGCAGGAAGCAGGCCGCGACGTTGACCAGGAAGGTCAGCCAGGGCACGAGCTGCTCCGAGTTCTCGATGCCGCGGGCGGCGATCATGCGGGTGCCGGCGGTCTGCACGCCCCAGCGGGCGACCGCCCCGAGGCCGCCGCCCACGCAGACCACGGCGAGGCTGAGGACGAGCTGCAGCGCCGTCATGCCGCCCCTCCGTCCGTCGCCTCGAGCCCTCGGGCGCCGAGGCGGTTGCCCAGCAGCAGACCGAGGACGATCGCGCCGAGGCACAGCGCGAGGGTCAGCGCGGCGTACAGCAGGGCCAGCAGAGGGAAGTCCGCGCCGATCATCGCCGAGCCCCCGAGCACCACGGTGGACATGGTCGTGAAGCCGCCGCACAGCCCGGTGCCCAGCAGCGGGCGCATCCACGGCCGTCCTTCGCGCACCTCGAGCACGCCGTTGAGCGCGCCGAGCCCGAGGGAGCCCAGCACGTTCACGGTGAGGGTCGCCCACGGCACCTCGACCAGGGTGGGGGTGGTCACGGCGGGGTCGAGCACGGTCAGCAGGAAGCGGAGCATCGCCCCGAGCGCCCCGCCGGCGGCGACGAGCAGGGCGATCCGCCAGGTCGCCGGCGCCGGACGGACCGGGCCCGAGACGAGGGTCTCGGAGTCGGCGACGTCCACGTCGCGCAGGGCCGTCATCTCCACGGTGTGCATGCGGGGGTCGTCGCGCCGCGGCGGCGGGGAAGTGGGCGGGCTCGAGGTCACCGCACAAGGGTACTAAGGAGCGACCTCTCGCCTCTCAGCCCCAGACCAGGCCCAGGGAGGGGTCCTCGAGCACGGCGGAGACGTCGCGCAGCAGCTCCGCGCCGAGCGCCCCGTCGATCAGGCGGTGGTCGAAGCTCAGCGAGAGGGTCGCGACCCGGCGCGGCTCGATCCGACCGTCCACCACCCACGGCTTCTCCTTGATCGCGCCGACGCCGAGGATGGCGGACTCCCCCGGGTTCAGGATCGGGGTGCCGGAGTCGATGTCGAAGACGCCGTAGTTGGTGATGGTGATGGTGCCGTCGCGGGTGTCGCGCAGCGAGGTGCGCCCGGCCCTCGCGGTGCGGGCGAGCTCCCCGATCCCCTCGGCGAGCTCCCGCAGCGTCATCAGGTGCGCGTCCTTCAGGTTCGGGACGATGAGGCCGCGCGGGGTCGCCGCGGCGATGCCGAGGTTGACGTAGTGCTTGTAGACGATCTCCTGGGCGTCCTCGTCCCAGGAGGCGTTGACCTCGGGATTGCGGCGGATCGCGACCAGCAGCGCCTTCGCGATCACGGCCAGGGGGCTGACCTTCACGTCGGCCCATTCGCGCGAGGCGCGCAGCTGGGAGACGATCCGCGTCACGCCGGTCATGTCGATCTCGTTGAACACCGTGACGTGCGGAGCGGTGAAGGCGGAGGCCACCATCGCCTCGGCGGTGCGCTTGCGGACGGAGCGGATCGGGACGCGGGTGGTGCGCTCGTCGCTCGTGACGCCGGAGAAGGGCTGGTCACGGGTGGTCTTCATGACGTCGCCGAGGTGCTCGGGCGCCTGCGGGGACTCCTCGGGGAAGTACGCACCAGCGCCGTCGGGAGCGGCGCGCTCCGCGCCGTAGGCGCGCTGCTGGGCGTTGAGCACGTCCTGCCGGGTGACGGTGCCCTCGGGCCCGGTGGCGAGCACGTCGTGCAGCGCGATCCCGAGGTCGCGGGCGAGCTTGCGCACCGGCGGCTTGGCGAGGATCCGGTCGATGGGGACCTGCTGCTCCGCGGCGGGCTGCGCGGGCTGGGCCCGGCGTCGGCGGCGGCGCGTGCCCGTGGCCCGCTCCCCGTAGCCGACGAGGTTCTTCGGCTCCTGCGCGGCCGGCGCGCCCTCGCCCTCGCTCGGGGCGGCGGGCTGCTCCGCCTGCCCCTCGGCCTGCTCGGCGGCCTGCTCCGTCGCCTGGGCGGAGAGCTCGGCGGCCGACGGGTCCGCCTCCGCCGCCGCGGCGGGGGCGGCGGGCGCCGGGGACGGGACGGCGCCGCCGGTGGTGTCCACGCGCATCAGCGGGGCGCCGACGGGCACCTCCTCGCCGACGGCGACGAGAATCTCCACGACGGTGCCGGCGACGTGGCTGGGCAGCTCGACGGCGCTCTTGGCGGTCTCGACCTCGACGACGGGGTCGTTGATCTCCAGGCGGTCGCCGACGGCGACCTTGATCTCGAGGATCTCGGCCTCGGTGAGGCCCTCGCCGGGATCGGTGAGGGCGATCGTGACGATCGAGGAGGCGTTCATGGTCGTGATCCTTTCACGCGGCGGGCGCGCGGGTCAGTGCTCGAGCAGACGGTCCACGCCGTCCAGCACCCGGTCGAGGTCGGGGAGATAGGCGTGCTCCATGCGGGAGGGCGGATAGGGCAGGTGGTAGCCGCCCACGCGCAGCACCGGCGCCTCGAGGTGGTAGAAGCACTGCTCGGAGATGCGGGCGGCGATCTCGCCGCCGAGCCCGCCGAGCACGGGGGCCTCGTGGACGATCAGCAGGCGCCCGGTGCGCCGCACCGAGTCCGCGATCGTGGGGTAGTCGACGGGGGCGAGGGAGCGGGCGTCGATCACCTCGAGGTCGAGGCCGTCGGCCGCGGCGGCCTCGGCGCTCTCGAGGACGACGGGCATGCTCGGCCCCCAGGCGAGCACCGTCGCGTCGGTGCCGGAGCGCACCACCTGCGCCTGCCAGGGCGAGAGCTCGGGGCGGTGGTCGGGCTCGACGTCGCCCTTGACCCAGTAGCGCCGCTTGGGCTCGAGCATGATCACGGGATCCTCGGACTCGATCGCCTGGCGGGTCATCCAGTACGCGTCCTGCGCGGTGGAGGGGGCGAGGATGCGCAGGCCCGCGGTGTGGGCGAAGAGCGCCTCGGGGCTCTCGGAGTGGTGCTCGACCGCGCCGATGCCGCCGCCGTGCGGGATCCGGATCACCATCGGCATGTTCACCCGGCCCGAGGTGCGGTTGTGCATCTTCGCGACCTGGGTGGTGATCTGGTTGAAGGCGGGGAAGACGAATCCGTCGAACTGGATCTCGACCACGGGCCGGTAGCCGCGCAGGGCCAGGCCCACGGCGGTGCCGACGATCCCGGCCTCCGCGAGCGGGGTGTCGACCACGCGCTGGGAGCCGAACTCGGCGTGGAGCCCGTCGGTGACGCGGAAGACGCCCCCGAGCACGCCGATGTCCTCGCCCATCAGCAGGACCTTGTCGTCGGCGGTCATCGCGTCGCGGAGGCCCGCGGTGATGGCCTTCGCGATCGGGAGGGTCGTGGTGGACGGGGTGGAGGGGGCGTTCATGCGTCCCCCTCCTCGTCCTCGAACTGGGCGACGTAGGCGAGGTACTCCTCGCGCTCGGCGTCGACGATCGGATGGGGCTCGGCGTAGGGATGGTCGAACATGCGCACCGGGTCGGGGTCCTCCATGCCGTGGATGTGATGGTGGAGCTGCATCGCGAGGTCGTGCGCCTCCTCGTCGCAGCGGGCGACGAAGGCCTCGTCGATCTCGCCGAGCTGCTCGAGGTGGCGGCGCAGGCGCAGGATCGGGTCCTTCTCCGCCCACTCCTGCTCCTCCGCGGCCGGCCGGTAGCGGGAGGCGTCGTCGCTGGTGGTGTGGGCGGCCATGCGGTAGGTGAGGGCCTCGACGAAGACGGGGCCGCCGCCGGAGCGGGCCGAGTCCAGGGCGGTGCGCACGGCGCCGAGCACGGCCAGGACGTCGTTGCCGTCCACGCGCACCGAGGGGATGCCCCAGCCGCGGGAGCGCTGGGCGAGGGGGACGCGGGTCTGGACGGAGGTGGGCACGGAGATCGCCCACTGGTTGTTCTGCGTGTAGAACACGACGGGGGCCTGGAAGGACGCGGCGAAGGTGAGGGACTCGGCGACCTCCCCCTCGCTCGAGGCGCCGTCGCCGAAGAGGGCGAGGACCGCGGTGTCGGTGGCGCTGTCGCCGGTGCCGACGACGCCGTCGCGCTGCAGGCCCATCGCGTAGCCGACCGCGTGCGGGGCCTGGGAGCCGAGCACGATCATGTACGGGTGGGTGCGCAGCTCGTTGGGGTCCCAGCCGCCGTGGCTGACGCCGCGGAACATCTCCAGCAGGCGCCACGGCTCGATGCCGCGGGCCCAGGCGACGCCGTGCTCGCGATAGGTGGGCACGAGGTAGTCCTGCTCGCGGGAGGCGTGGCCGGCCCCGATCTGCGCGGCCTCCTGGCCGAGCGCGCTCGCCCACAGGCCGAGCTGGCCCTGGCGCTGCAGGCTCGTCGCCTCGAGGTCCGCGGCGCGGATCATCACCATGTCGCGGTAGTAGCCGCGCAGCCGCTCGGGGGTGGCGAGCCCCGCCTCCTCGAGCACGGCGTCGAGCTGCTCGTGCGGGGTGCGGGTGCCGTCGGGCCCCAGGAGCTGGACCATCGGCTCCTCGGCCGCGACGTCGGGGATCGTGGATCGGAAGACGCTCACGGGGGCGAGCGTAACCTACGGTGCCGTAAGTTCCAAGGAGGGGACGACCCTCCCCGCCTCAGCGCCGCCGGGTGCCGAGGGCGGCGCGGGAGCGGCGCAGCGCCCCCTCCCCCGCGTCCGGGAGGGCCGCCGCGAGCGCGATGAGCAGGCAGTCCGCGATCGCGAGCTGGGCGATGCGGGAGGAGGTCGCGCCGGCGCGGAAGGACGGCTCGCGCGAGGCCGTGAGAAGCACCTCGTCCGCGCCGCGCGCGAGCGGGCTCGCCGGGGCGCCGGTGACGGCGAGGGTACCGGCGCCGGCGGCGCCGGCGAGCTCGAGCGCGTCGAGCACGTCGATGGTGCGCCCGGAGTCCGAGATCGCCACCAGCAGGTCCTCCTCGCCGAGCCCGACGACGGCGGGCAGGGCGTCGTGCGCGCTGGTCAGGGCGTGGGCGGAGAGGCCGAGGCGGGTGAGCTTGTACTGCAGGTCCAGCGCTGCGAGCCCGGAGGCGCCCACCCCGATCAGCAGGATCCGCCGCGCCGCGGCGAGGCGGGCGGCGATCCTCGCGAGCTGCTCCAGGTCGAGCAGTCGCACGGTGTCCCGCACGGCGCGGGCATCCGCCGCGGCGATCCGCTCGACCGAGACGGACAGCGGGTCGCCCGGGTCGATCTCCAGGGGGAAGGCCAGGTGGCCCTGGTCCCCGACCGCGCGGGCCGTCTCGGCGACGAGCGCGGCGCGCAGCTCCCGGTAGCCGGTCAGCCCGAGCTCGCGGGCGAGGTTCACCACGGAGGACTGCGCGCAGCCGGCCGCACCGGCGAGCTGGTCGATGGTCATCGTCCCCGCGGCGAGGGGATCGGCGAGGATCACCTCCGCGATGCGGCGCTGGACGGGGCGGAGGTCGTCGAGCCGGCCGCGGAGGTCCTGCAGCAGCGCGGCGCTCACCGCGCCTCCCCCGGGACGAGGCGGAGACGGCGGACGGGCAGGCCCTCGACGGGCGCGGCGTGGGCGGCCGGGCTGCGGTGCGGCGGGGTGAGGGAGCCGAGCACGACGGGGGCGCGGGCGCCGGTGTGCGCGGTGCCGCCCGGGAGGGCGAGCGTGCCGGGCAGTCCGTGGGCGCCGTGATGGCCCAGCAGCGCGATCAGCAGGGCCTCCTTGCCGTCGGCGGGGATGCCGAGCTGGTCGGCGTCGAGCAGCGGGAGGGGCTCCAGGTGGGCCGCGAGCCGTGCGCGCAGCAGCGGGTTGCGGATCCCGCCGCCGGAGGCGACCACGCGGCGGGCTCCGAGCGGGGCGACGGCCCGGGCGATCGTCACGGCGGTGAGCTCGACGAAGGTCGCCAGCAGGTCCGGCAGCGGGAGCGCGGCGAGCGCCTCGTCGCCCAGCACGCGTCGCACGTAGCCGGCGTCGAAGTACTCCCGTCCGGTCGAGCGCGGGAGGGGGCGGGAGTAGAAGGGCTCGGCGTCCAGCAGCCGTGCGAGGGCTGCGGGGTCGACCGCGCCCTGGCGGGCGAGGGCGGCGTCGTGGTCGGCGGGGGCGCCGGTCGCGGCGTGGACGGCGGCGTCGAGCAGCGCGTTGCCGGGTCCGGCGTCTCCGGCGACGAGCTCCTCGCCGCCGACCAGGGTGAGGTTCGCGATCCCGCCGATGTTCAGCGCCGCCGTCGGCTCCTCATGACCCAGCAGCAGCTGGTCCAGCAGCGGGGCGAGCGGTGCGCCCTGGCCGCCGGCGGCGACGTCGGCGGCGCGCAGGTCGTGCAGGACGGGCAGGCCCGTGGCGGCGGCGAGGCGGGAGGCGTCGCCGATCTGGAGGGTCGCGCCGACGCTGCCGTCCTCGCGCACGTCGTGGTGGAGGGTCTGGCCGTGGGTCGCGATCAGGTCGGCGCCGCCGTGGGCGGCGAGGACCCGTGCGGCGGCCGCGGCGAAGGCGTCGCCGACCGCGGCGTGCAGGCGGTTCCAGGTCGCGACGCCGGCGGGGGCCGGGGGCAGCGCGGCGCGCAGGGCGTCCCGGGTCTCCTCGGGCCAGGGTTCCTCGCCGAGGTGGAGGAGCCGCCCCTCGAGCACGGAGGGATCCTCGCTGTCGCGGGCGAAGTCCACCAGCGCTACGTCGATCGCGTCCAGGCTGGTGCCGGACATCATGCCGAGCACCCTCATCGCGCTCCCTCGTCGGAGGCGCCGCCCTGCAGGAGCAGGTCGACGACGGCGCGCATCATCGTGCGGCCGCCGCCGTGGGCGAGGACGAGCAGGCGATGGTCGGGGGCGGCGGTCGGCACGCCGGTGTGCACCACGATCGTGTCGGGACGCTGCGCGAGGAGCGCGGCGAGGCGTCGGCCCTCCTCGGCATCGCTGCGAGGCAGACGGGTCACCGCGAGCACCTGCGCGGACGGATCGCCATCAGACGACCGCGGCGGGAGATCCGATGCTCCGTGGGGCGAGGGCGGCTCGGGGTACCGGTACTGCTCGGGCCCGCCCGGCTCCGCGGGGTCGGACGCGTCGGTCCCGCGCTCGCGCAGCGCCGCGACCAGCTGCTGGGTCCGGGCACCGGAGGCGTGCTGGGCCCGGTGGCGCAGGTCGAGCACCACCACGGGCCGCCCCTCGAGGCGGGCGTGGCCGTGGCGGGAGCGGACGGCGCGCGCGGCCGCCTCCGCGCCGAGGGCCTCCCCGTGCGCGAGGGCGTCCTCGAGCTCGGGGGCCGGGACGAAGCGGCGCCGGGTGCGCAGGCTGCGCAGCCGCTCCCGGGTGCGCTCGGCGCGCTCGTGCAGCGCTCTGCGCGGGATCCGTCCCGACTCGACCGCGGCGAGGATCGCGTCGTGGGCCTCGCGGAGCATCTGCTCGTCGTCCCGGCGCAGCGAGGTCCCCAGGCACAGCAGGTCCGCGCCCGCCTCGAGGGCCCGGACCGCCGCCTCCCCGTACCCGGGGTCCTCGGCGACGGCGGCCATGTCGAGCGCGTCGGTGATGACCAGGCCGTGGAAGGTGCCTCCGACGGCGCGGTCCAGCAGCGGCCGGGACCAGGCCGCGATCGAGGCGGGCCCGTCCCCGAGCGCGGGGACCAGCACGTGCGCGGTCATCACTGCGTCGAGCCAGGGCGCGATCCGCCAGGGTGCGAGGTGCTCGGCCTCGAACTGCGCCGGGCCGAGGTCGATCCGCGGCAGTGCGGTGTGGGAGTCGGTGGCGGTCGCGCCGTGTCCGGGGAAGTGCTTCGCGCAGGTGCCGATCCCGGCGTCGATCAGCCCGGTCGCGAAGGCGCGGGCGTGCAGGGCGACCCGGTCGGGCTCGTCGCCGTAGGCGCGGGTGCCGATCACGGGGTTCGCGGGATCGGTGGAGACGTCGAGCACCGGGGCGAGGTCCAGGTCGATGTCGCAGGCGGCGAGGAGGTCGCCGAGGGCGCGCCCGGCGTCCCGGGTGAGCTCGGGGTCGTCGGCCTCTCCGAGCGCCCAGGCCGTGGGCAGGGACGAGCCGGTCCGCGCCTGCAGCCGGGTGACGTCCCCGCCCTCCTCGTCGATCGCGACGACGCAGTCCTCGAACCGGGCGTGGAGGGCGCGGGAGAGCTCCCGCGCCGTCGCGGGATCGGGGGTGTTGTGCCCGAAGAGGATCACGGAGGCGAGACCGTCCTCGAGCGCTCCGTCGAGCCAGGCGGGCACCTCGGTGCCGGTGAAGGGGGCCATCAGCACGCCGAGCACGTCGGCGTCGTGGCGGGGCCGGGGATCTGCGGCGCCCGGCCCGGAGGGGATCCTGGTCATGCCTCAGCCCTTCACAGCGCCGGAGGTGATGCCCTTGGCGAGGTTCCGCTGGACGAGCACGAAGAAGAGCACCACCGGCAGGGCGATGATCGTCGAGGCGGCCATCACCGAGCCCCAGTCCGCGGTGTTCTGGGTGAAGAAGGTCCGCAGGCCCACGCCCACGGTGTACTTCGAGCTGTCCTGCATGAAGGTGAGCGCGAAGATGAACTCGTTCCAGGCGGTGATGAAGGAGAACACCGAGGTCGCCACCAGGCCCGGGGCGACCAGCGGCAGCAGGATCGAGCGGAACATCCGCCACCAGCTCGCCCCGTCCACGTAGGCGGCCTCCTCGAGCTCGCGCGGCACCGCGGCGACGAAGCCGCGCAGGTTCCAGATCGCGAAGGCGAGGGAGAAGCCGAGGTAGACGATGGTCAGGCCCAGCAGCGAGTTGAGCATGCCGAGGGTCCGTGCCTGCAGGAACAGCGGGATCACGAGAGCCTCGAGCGGCACCATCTGCACCATCAGGACCATCACCAGCACCTGGGTGCGCAGCCGGAAGCGGAAGCGGGCGACCGCGACGGCGGCCAGCAGCGCCACCGCGCCCGAGAGCACGACGGTGCCCAGGGCGACGACCAGGGAGACCCGCACGTAGCGCAGGAACCCGGCGTCGACCAGCACGTGCTCGAAGTGCTCGAGGGTGAGGCCGCTGGGCAGCAGGCTCGCCCCGCGGGAGAGCGGGCTGGTGTCCACGGCGGTGGAGAGCATCCAGTAGAAGGGGAAGAGGGTCAGCGCCAGCAGCACGACGACGCCGATCGCCCGGGCCGCGGTGGTGGCGGGGGTCCGACGGTTCACAGCTCCTCCTCCTTCATCAGGGTGCGGATGTAGACCACGGAGATCACCATCAGCAGCGCGGTCAGCAGCACCGCGATGGTGGAGCCCATCCCGTACTCGCCCTGGGCGAAGGACTGGGTGTACGACCAGACGCCGAGGTTCATGACCTCGCGGGTGGAGCCGTCGCCGCCGGGCATCAGGAAGATCTGGACGAACACCTTGAAGTCCCAGATCGTCGAGAGGATGACGCACACCGCGATGATCGGCCGCAGGGTGGGCACCGTGACCTGCCAGAAGCGGGTCCAGGCGCTCGCCCCGTCCAGCGCCGCCGCCTCGTACAGCTCGTCCGGCACGGTGGTCAGCCCCGCGAGCATCGTCACGGCGATGAACGGGAAGCCGTGGTAGACGACGTTCAGCGTCGCGATCGCGTAGAAGCTCCACCGGTTCGTGAACCAGTTGACGCTGCCGGCCTCCATCAGCCCCAGCCCGTCGAGGGCCGAGATCACGAGCCCGGACTGGGGGTCGAAGAGCCAGACGAAGATGTAGGTGCCGGTCAGCGCCGGCACCGCCCAGGCGACCATGATCGCGGTGGTGCAGATCGACCGCCAGGCGGTGCCCAGCGTGTTCAGGAACAGCGCCACCACGGTGCCGACGGCCATGGTCAGCACGACGCACACGATCGCGAACCCGACCGTGTTGGGCAGCACGATCTGCCACAGGAACGGGTCGGTGAGGACCTGGACGTAGTTGTCCAGCCCCACGTAGTTGCTGTCCCCGCGCAGGAGGTTCTTCAGCTCGTAGTCCTGCAGGGACAGGTTCAGCACGCGCACCATCGGCCACAGCAGCAGCACGCCCAGCACGATCAGGGCGGGGGCGAGCAGCAGCCAGGGGGCGAGGCCGCGGCGCAGACGGCGGCCCGGCGGGACGGCGCGGCGCTCGAGCGGCGCCGCTCCGTCCTGCCGGTCGCGGAGGTCGGGGGCGGCGGTGCTCATTCGGAGAAGAAGCCGTCCATCTCCTCGGCGGCGGTGTCGGCCGCGTCCTGGACCGCGGTGCCGTCCAGGACGGAGGAGATCATCGTCCCGAGCGTCTTGGCGCCCTCGATCTTGCCCCAGGCCGGGGTGACGGGCACGGACTTGCCGCCCTCGGTCATCTGGGTGGCGAAGACCTTGGTGATCTCGTCGCCGCCGGCGACCACCTCGTCCAGCGCCGCGGTGGTGCCGGGGAAGTAGTTGGTCTCCTCGGCCCAGCGGGTGGCGAAGTCGCCCGTGGTGACGAGCTTGATGAGCTCGAAGGCGAGCTCGGGCTCCGCGGTCTCGGTGAAGCGGCACATCAGCGAGCCTCCGAGGAAGGACGGCGCGACCGCGGAGTCCTTCGCCGGGATCGTGAAGGCGACGAGCTTCTCGGCGAGCTCGGGGTTCTCGGCCTCGATGGTGGCGGGCACCCAGGAGCCGGTGATGAACATCGGCACCGTCTCCTGGAGGAAGGCGGCCAGCGAGTCGGTCTCCAGCCAGGTGGTGGCCGCGGAGGTCGAGGCGTCATGCTTCAGCGCGAGGTCGGTGTACCAGGTCAGGCCCTCGACGGCCTCGGGGCTGTTGATCGCCGCGGTCCAGGTCTCGCCCTCCTGCGTGGCGATCTCGCCGCCGGCGCCCCAGACGAAGGGCATGGCGGAGAAGATGCTGCCGCCGGCGACCGGGAAGGGGATCCAGTCCGGGTCGTGCTCCTTGAGCGTGGTGATCATGGTGAGCAGGTCGTCCCAGCTCTGGGGCTGCTCGGCGACCCCTGCCGCCTCGAGCATCTCGCGGTTGGCGAGGATCGAGCGGACGCCCGCGTACCAGGGCATGCCGTAGGTCCCGCCGTCGAGGCTGCCCGCCTCGACGAGCCCCTCGACGAGGCCGTCGGCGAGGCCGGCGGCCTCGATGTCCTCGGACAGGTCGTCGATGCCGCCCGCATCGGCGAACTCGGGCACCCAGGTGGTGCCGACCTCGGCGACGTCGGGGCCGGTGCCGCCGGCCATGGCGGTGACGAACTTGTCGTGCGCGCCGTCCCAGGGCTGGACCTGGACGTCGAGGGTGGCGCCCGTGGCCTCGGTGAACGCGGTCTTGAGCTCCTCGATGTAGGCGTCGGCGGAGGCGTTGGTGCCCTCCATCAGCCAGAAAGTGAGGGTCTTGCCCTCCCCGTCGGCCTCTCCGCCGGATCCTCCGGAGTCCCCGCCGCAGGCGGCGAGGGCGAGGGCTGCCGAGCCTGCGGCACCGGCGGCCAGGACGTGTCGTCGAGCGATCATGAGGGACTCCTTCGTCGGCTCCCACCCACCGGTGAGAAAACTTCACTGCGTGGCCATGTTTGAGTGAAGTTACCACGTCAGGAGTGAGGTGGAACACCCCGTCGCGGCGCGGCGCCGCCGGCCCTCCGACAGGGGCACAGGCGGCCGAACACGACGCCGCCTCGGTTGTTCGACATCCGGTACCACTTTTCTGGCACCTCCCGTCGAACAACCGGGGCGAGCGGAGCAGATCCGGGCAGGTCCCGCCGTCAGACTCCCGCAGCCGGCGCCGCCGAGCAGGACCGGCCGCCCGGCACCGTCGGGCGGGCGACGCCGAGCAGGACCGGCCGCCGGGCGCCGTCGGCCGGGCGACGCCGGGCAGGACCGGGCGGTCAGGCGCCGTCGGGCGGGCGACGCCGGGCAGGACCGGGCGGTCAGGCGCCGGCGGCGACCGCGGAGGCCTTCTCGATCGCGGCGGCGAGCGCCTGCGGATCCAGCGGCTCCTGCTCGGCGTCGAGGTCGACCACGGGCAGCGGGCAGTCGCCGAGGTCGTGGATCTCGAGCCGCTCGCCGCCGCGGTTCATCGACTGGTGGGCGATGACGCCGGGCAGCGTGTAGCGGGCGGCCTGCCACGCGTTGACCACGGGCTGGTGGCCGGCGACCACGGCGCGCGCGAAGTCGTCGACGAGGAAGTGGTGGGCGCCCTCGTGCCCGTTGGGCATGCCCTGGAACTCCTCGGGCAGGCGCTCCTGGTGGTGGGCGCGGGAGGCGCCGGCGACGAAGGCGTCGCGCAGGGTGGGCGAGACGTCCGCGAGCCGCGGGTCGTCCAGGCTCATGGTGCGATCGGTGCGGATCAGGTCCGTCACCTCGAGCACATCCTTCTTGTCGTGCCAGTAGGTGACGTCGATGGTCTCCTCGAAGGAGGAGTCCTCGCCGAAGAAGCGGAAGCGGCTCTCGCGCCTGTGGGAGGGGTAGCCCACGCGGCGCAGCTCGTTGGTGCGGAAGGCGCCGCCGTTGTCCATCCCGAACAGGGCGAAGGCGTTGGAGACGTCGTTGCCGAACATCGAGACGTCCTTGTCGAAGACGCCGTCGCCGCGGGTGTCGGGGCGGCCCAGCGCCGAGACGGAGACGGCGTGCCGCTCCCCCAGCACGCCGAGGATCCCGCCGATGGAGTGGGTGGGGTAGAGCAGCGGCGGGTAGGAGGCGGTGGACTTCCACTGCTCTCCGCCGGAGTACCTGTAGGCGTCGTAGAAGCCGAGGTCCATGTCATGGACGTAGTCGCCCTCGGCGTAGAACACCTCGCCGAAGGCGCCGGAGCGGTGGATGCGCCGGGCGAGGACGACGGCGGCGTTGTACTGGCTGGTCTCGCCCATCATGTAGACGAGTCCCGTGCGCTGCACCTCCTCGGTGATCTGGCGGATCTCGTCCTCCTCGATGGCCATCGGCACCGCGGAGTAGACGTGCTTGCCGGCGCGCAGGGCGGCCAGGGCGTGCCGCCCGTGGGTCCAGCGCTGGGTGAAGATCGCGACCGCGTCGACGTCGGACGCGAGCAGGTCCTCGAGGGTCTCGAACCGGCCGGCGAAGGCGACCCCGCGCGCCTCGACGGCGTCGATCCGCTCAGGGACGGAGTCGACGGCGTAGAGCGCGTCGATGTCGGGATGGGCGGCGAAGAGCTCCGCGAAGTGGGACCCGAACTGGCCGATCCCGACGATGCCCAGCGTGAACGACATATTTCCTCCTTGAAAGTAAGTGCTGGGAGGAACGCTACGGCACGCCGGGGGCGGCGGCAAGCCCGGCCCGGGGCTCAGAGCTGGCGCCAGCGTCCCGAGCGCCGCACCTCGCGCCACGGCGGGACCTCGCGGCCCTGCACGGCCATCCGTCGGCGCAGGTTCCGACGGGTCACCAGCATCCCGACCACCCCGATCGCGAGCAGCGGGAGCTGCACGGCGAAGGCGAGGCGGAAGGAGGCCAGGTCGTAGTCCCCGTCGGGGCGCAGCAGGTCCAGCACCACGCCGATCAGGAGGATCGCGATGAGGGCGCCGATGAACCCGCCCATGATCACGGCGCCGGTCGCGGTGCCGAGACGGTGCTTGGCCAGGTCCGTGCGCGGGAAGTCGAAGCCGACGGAGCTGGCGGGTCCGCCGATGGAATACCCCGAGACCAGCACGATCAGCAGCCACATCGGGGCGTTGCCCGGCCACAGCACGAGCGCGAGCAGCGGCACCACGATCGTCGCGACGATCAGCAGCACCAGCGTGGAGCGGCGCAGCGGGTGGCGCTGGGTGAGCGCACCGATCAGCGGGCCGCCGACGATCGCGACGACCACCAGCACGGTCATCACCGCGGAGGCGGCGGGGCGGCTGAGCCCCTCCCCCGCGGTGAGATACGGGTAGCCCCACATCATCGAGAACGCGATGCCGGGGAACCCGGCCGTGAAGTGGGTGAAGAAGCCCAGCTGCGTCGAGGGGTGGCGCACGATCCGCCCCAGCACCACGGGGATCCGTCGCAGGTCCTGCTTCACCGTCGGCCGGGGGATCCCCGGCGGCGTCGCGCGGACGACGAGCAGCACCAGCACGGCGGCGATCGCGCTGAGCGCCGCGGCGGAGGAGAAGGCGGGCGTCCAGCCGGCCACGCTCAGCACGGCCACGAAGGGGACGGCGGAGAGGATCTGCCCGACCTGGCCGAGGATGCCGGTGAGCTGTGTCAGCAGCGGCACGCGCCCGGGCGGGAACCAGGCCGGGACCAGCCGGATCGCGCTCGCGAAGGTCAGCGCATCGCCCGCGCCGAGCACGATGCGGGCGATCATCGCCACGCCCACGGTCTCGGTCTGGGACATGAGCACCTGGCCGAGCGCCATCAGCACGGCGCCGGCGGTGAGGGTGACGCGGGAGCCGTAGCGGTCCAGCAGCACGCCGGCGGGGATCTGGGCGAGGGCGTAGACGCCGAGCTGGAGCACCACGAAGGTCGACACGATGGTCGCCGAGGCCCCGAAGCGGTCCGCGGCCTCGAGCCCGGCGACGCCCATCGTGGTGCGCTGCAGCACGGCGATCGAGTAGGCGGTGACCGCCACGATCCAGACCGCGTAGGCGCGGGGGCCGCCGAGGGCGGGAGCGGGGACAGGGGCGGCGGGGGCGGCCATGGGGTCCTTCGTGCGAGGAAATGCGGGGCGACGTGCAGTCGGACCGGACGCCTCGGGCGCCCGTCCCGCAGCGGCAGGGGCCCGACCGCTCTCAAGACTATCGGCGGCGACCGCGGGGCCGGTAGTGATGTCCACCCCTCCCCCGCATCACCGGGGGCGTCCGTCGGCCGGTCCTGGGTCGCCGGCCGGACGTGCCGCGCAGCACGGCCGGGGCTGGGCTATGGTGCCGCCATGCGCGCCGCGACGATCAGCTGGTGGGCCGCCTGAGGGCGGTCCCCTGTCGCATGCGCTGACACCGAAGCCGCCCGTCACCCGGGCGGCTTCTCGTCTCTGCGAGCCTCCCGGTCCGGGCCCGATCACGGGAGGTTCCCATGCCCAGCACCACCGCACCCGCCGCCCCTGTCGTCGACGGGGCTCCCGCCCCGCGCACCCTCGCCGAGGCCGCGGCGCTCACCCGCTCCCCCGCCTTCGCCGGGAACACCGGCGGTCGCTTCGGCGACCACGGCGGCGCGATCCTGCCGCCGCCGCTCGTGGAGCCGATGGCGGAGGTCGCCGCCGCCTACGAGGAGGCCCGGCACGACGAGGAGTTCTTCGCGGAGTACTCGCGCCTGCTGCGCGAGGTCGTCGGCCGACCCTCCCCGATCACGAGCGCTGACCGGCTCTCCGACCAGCTCGGCGGGGCCCGGATCCTGCTCAAGCGCGAGGACCTCAACCACACCGGCGCCCACAAGATCAACCACACGATCGGCGAGGCGCTGCTGGCGAAGCGGATGGGCAAGCGCACCCTGATCGCCGAGACCGGTGCCGGCCAGCACGGGGTCGCGCTCGCGACCGCCGCGGCGCTCGTCGGCCTGGAGTGCGAGATCCATATGGGCGCGGTCGACGTCGCCAAGCAGCGCCCGAACGTGGTGCGCATGCGCCTGCTGGGCGCGAAGGTGGTCGCGGTGGAGACGGGCCAGGCCACCCTGAAGGAGGCGGTCGACTCCGCCTTCGACGTCTACGCCGCGGATCCCGAGCGGTACCTCTTCGCGATCGGGTCCGTGGTGGGCCCGGCGCCCTTCCCGGACATGGTGCGCGACTTCCAGTCCGTCGTGGGGCGCGAGTCCCGTGCCCAGCACCTCGCCGCGCACGGCCGCCTGCCGGGCGCGGTCATCGCCTGCGTGGGCGGCGGCTCGAACGCGATCGGCGCCTTCGCCGCCTATCTCGAGGACGAGGAGGTGCGGCTGATCGGGGTCGAGCCCGGCGGGCAGGGCGACGAGCCGGGCCGCCACGCCGCGACGATGACCTTCGGCCGCCCCGGCATGCTGCACGGGATGGAGACCCTCGTCCTGCAGGACGAGGACGGCGAGCCCGGCGAGGTCCACTCGATCGCCTCGGGCCTGGACTACCCCGGCGTCGGACCGCAGCACGTGCATCTGCGGGAGCTGGGCCGGGTCGAGTACGTGCGCGAGGGAGACGAGGCGGTGCTCGATGCCTTCCGCCTGCTCAGCCACACCGAGGGGATCATCCCCGCGCTCGAGTCCGCCCATGCCCTCGCCCATGCGATCCGGATCGCGCCGACGCTGGGCCGTGAGGCGCACCTGCTGGTGAACCTCTCCGGGCGCGGCGACAAGGACATCGACTACGTCGCCGAGCAGATCGGGATGACCGGGGAGGCCGACGCCTTCGTGCGGTGACCCGCTGGTCACCGAGGATGTCCCCTTGCCGCCGGGCCGCGGCGGTGCTCGGCTCGTGGGCATGCACCCCCTCGCGAGGCGCCGCTGCCTGGCCCGTCGGCGCCTGAAGCGCCGCTCCCCCGAGCTGCCGAGTGCGGTGTGGCCGGGCCGCGCGCGCCCGGCGGAGGCTCAGCCCGCGATCCACTCCCCCGCGATGGCGAGCAGGCGGTCGTTCGCCTCCTCCTCCGCGATGGTGGCGCGCACCCCGTCGGTGCCGTAGGCACGCAGCACGAGGCCGCGGGCGTCGGCGAACTCGGCGAACTCCCCCGAGCGCTCCCCGAGCGGGAAGTAGACGAAGTTGCCCTGGCCCGCGGGCAGCTCCCAGCCCTGCTCGCGCAGTCCGGCCATCACTCGCGAGCGCTCGGAGCGGATCTGCTCCGCGCGGCGCTCCAGCTCCTCGGCCGCCTCCGGGGCGAGCGAGGCGAGCGCCGCGGCCTGGGCGGGGGCCCCGGCGCCGAAGGGCACGGTGACCTGACCGAGCGCCCGGGCGAGCCGCGGATGGGCGACGGCGTAGCCGATGCGCAGCCCGGCCAGGCCCTGGAGCTTCGAGAAGGTGCGCAGCAGCACCACGTTGCCGTGGCGGCGGAAGATCCCGGCGGTGCCGAGCACGGTCGCGGGGTCGTGGAACTCGCGGTAGGCCTCGTCGATCGCGACGACGACGTCCTCGGGGACACGGGCGAGGAAGTCCTCGACCTGCTCGGTGGACATGGACGGGCCGGTGGGGTTGTTCGGGGTGCACAGCAGCACCAGGCGGGTGCGCTCGGTGATCGCCGCGGCCATCGCCTCGAGGTCGTGCTCGCCCGCCGCGGTCAGCGGCACGGGCACGGGGGTGCCTCCGTGGGAGCCGACGAGGATCGGGTACGCCTCGAAGGAGCGCCAGGCGAAGACGACCTCGTCCCCCTCGCCGACCACCGCGCGCACGAGATCGCCGGAGACCGCGACGGAGCCGGTGGACAGCGCGATCTGTGCCGGGTCCACGCCGTGCTTCTGCCCGAGCGCGGCGCGCAGCTGCTGCGCGGAGGCGTCGGGGTAGCGGTTCGAGGACTCCATCGCGGCGACCGCGGCATCGCGTACCGAGGGGATCGGCGGCAGGTGCGACTCGTTCGAGGAGACCTTGTAGCGGTGGATCCCGTCGTCGGCCGCGGGCTTCCCGGCGATGTAGGCGGGCAGGTTCTCGAGCGCGGGGCGCAGACGGATGCTCTCGGCGGGCTGGTCGAGTCGAGCTGCGGGGTCGGACATGCCGTCCAGGGTATGCCGGACGTCGTCACCGGCGCGGCGGAGTCCGAGGGCGTCCCCACCTCGACATCCAGGGGCTTTCCCCCATGCGCGCACAGCGCCCCGCGAGGACAATGGCCCCATGCGATTCCTCGGACACCTCATCGTCACCGGCCTCGCGCTGTGGGTCACGGCCCTGATCCTGCCCGGCATGCATCTGGGCGACGACTCGGCGACCCTGCTCAGCCAGGTTCTCACCATCGGCGCGATCGCGCTCATCCTCGCGCTGATCAACACCATCGTGAAGCCCCTGCTGTCGTTCCTGGCCTTCCCCATCACCTGCCTGACGCTGGGGCTGTTCCAGCTGGTGATCAACACGCTGATGCTGCTGCTGGCCGGTTGGGTGTCGGGACTGGTGGGCCTGACCCTCGAGTTCGACACCTTCTGGTGGGCGCTACTGGCTGGCGTGATCATCGGGATCCTGTCGGGGATCGTCGAGGCCGTCACCGGGCTCGGCGAGGGAGACCGCGAGCGGGCCTGATCCCGGATCGCGCCCGTCGCGCCGGCGGCCGACCGGTGCGCCCGCCGTCCGTCGGCCCCGCACCGGATGCCGCGCGCCCGACCCGGCCCCGCGCCCGCCCGTCGGCCCCGGCGGCGCGGGCGCGCGCGATTCTGGGAGAATGACCGCCATGGCTCACTCCTTCGCGGACATCACTCCCCCGATCGCCCTCACCCCGCTCGACGGCCGCTACCGCGGCCAGGTCGCGCCGCTGGTCGACCACCTCTCCGAGGCGGCGCTGAACCGCTCGCGCCTGGTGGTGGAGACCGAGTGGATGATCCACCTGCTGGACGGCGAGGTGATCCCCGGCCTGCGCACCCTGACCGACGAGGAGCGGGCGCTGCTGCGCGCGATCCCGGAGGACTTCGGCGCCGACGGCATCGCCGAGCACGCCGAGATCGAGCGGGAGACCGTCCATGACGTCAAGGCGATCGAGTACTACATCAAGCGCCGCCTGGCCGGCACCTCCCTCGAGCCGCTCGCCGAGGTCGTGCACATCTACTGCACCAGCGAGGACGTCAACAACCTCGCCTATGCGCTGATGATCCGCGGAGCCGTGAACGAGGTGTGGCTGCCCGCCTTCGAGGCGCTGATCGGCGACCTCGAGGGCCTCGCCCGCGAGACCGCCGAGGTGCCGATGCTCTCGCGCACCCACGGCCAGGCCGCGACCCCCACCACCCTCGGCAAGGAGATCGCGGTCTTCGCGCACCGCCTGGGACGGCAGGCCCGCCGCATCCCCGCGAACCAGACGCTCGGCAA
Source organism: Brachybacterium sp. SW0106-09 (assembly GCF_001293905.1). NCBI lineage: Bacteria > Bacillati > Actinomycetota > Actinomycetes > Micrococcales > Dermabacteraceae > Brachybacterium > Brachybacterium sp. SW0106-09. The sequence continues at coordinate 5,247 of NZ_BCAK01000053.1, read as the reverse complement.
GATCAACGGCGCGACCGGCACCTACGCCGCGCACGCCGTGTCCGTGCCGGGCGCGGACTGGGAGCGCATCGCGCGCACCTTCGTGGAGCACCTGGGCCTGACCTGGAACCCCCTGACCACGCAGATCGAGTCCCACGACTGGCAGGCCGAGATCTACGCCGACATCGCCCGCGCCGGCCGGATCCTGCACAACCTCGCCACCGACGTGTGGACCTACATCTCGCTGGGCTACTTCCGCCAGCGCCTGTCCGCGCAGGGCGGCACCGGCTCCTCGACCATGCCCCACAAGGTCAACCCCATCCGCTTCGAGAACGCGGAGGCGAACCTCGAGGTCTCCGGCGCGCTGCTGGACGTGCTCTCCCAGACCCTGGTCACCTCGCGCCTGCAGCGCGACCTCACCGACTCGACCACGCAGCGCAACGTCGGCCCGGCGCTGGGCCACTCGCTGCTCGCGATCGCGAACATCCGCAAGGGCCTGGCGGGCCTGGACGTCGACGCCGACGCGATGGCCGCGGACCTCGAGGGCAACTGGGAGGTGCTCGGCGAGGCGGTGCAGTCCGTGATGCGCACCCTGGGCGTGCAGGGCCACGAGGGACTGGACAACCCCTACGAGCGGCTGAAGGACCTCACCCGCGGCCACCGCGTCGACGGGGAGGGGATGCGCGAGTTCATCTCCTCGCTCGGCCTTCCCGAGGCGGAGCAGGAGCGGCTGCTGGCCCTGACCCCGCAGACCTACGTGGGCCTCGCCGCCGAGCTCGTCGGCCACCTGGACGACCAGCGCGGCTGACGCGCCCCGCACGGCCGACGACCCCTCCTGCTCGGGCGAGCTGGAGGGGTCGTCCTGGTTCCGGCGGACGGGGCCCGGGTCGGGCCGGCCCGTCGGCCGCGCCGGGTCAGCCGATCGCGCGGGGGCGCAGGTCCAGGCTCGTCACCACTGCGTCCTCCGGGGCGCGCAGCACGAAGCCGATCGCCGCGGCGACCGTGGCCGGGCGCAGGTACTGCTCGGCCTCGTAGGCGCCCTGCTCGGCGGCGCGCAGCTCGTGCTGCATGTCGGTGTCGACCCGGCCGGGGTGGACCGAGCTGACCCGCACGCCCGCGGCGAGCTCCTCCTGGCGCAGCGCGTCGGCCCAGGCGCGCAGCGCGAACTTCGAGGCGGAGTAGGCGCCGCGGTCCCCCTTCGCGGCGTAGCCGGAGCCCGAGTTCACGGCGACGACGGTGCCGCGCGCAGCGCGCAGCGCGGGCAGCAGGCGCCGGGTCAGCTCCGAGACGGCGGTGACGTTGACCGCGAAGTTCCGCTCCCAGTCCGCGGGCGTCAGCTCCTCGACGGAGCCGTTGACCAGGATCCCCGCTGAGTGGACGAGGCCCGCGAGTCCTTCCTCGAGGGCGAGGCCGGTCAGCGCCCGGTCGAGATCGGCGGGGTCGGTGAGCTCGGCGACGAAGGGCTCGGCCGACGGGAGCTCGGCGGCGAGCGCGGCGAGCGCCTGCTCGTCCCGCCCGCCCAGCAGCAGGTGGTGGTCGGCGGCCAGCTCGTGCGCGACGGCGCGGCCGATCCCCCGGTTCGCGCCCGTGACCAGGACGACGGGACGGGAGGTGCGGGCAGCGGGATGCGAGGCAGTCATGGGATCGAGTCTGGCACGGAGCCGGGGTGAGAGCATGTGCGCGTGGAGACGTGGAGACCGAGCCCGGCCTGGCTGCGCGCCGAGGTGCTGATCGTGCTGGCGCTCTCGCTGGGGCGCAGCGCCGTGTACTCGCTGATCGCGCTGGCCCAGGCCCTCGCCGCCGGCCCCCTCTCCGGCCAGTCGACCTCACTGAACTCCTCGCTGCGGGAGGATGCGTGGCTGGACCTGCTGTACCAGCTGCTCTCGATCGCCTTCGCCCTGGTGCCGGTCGTGCTGGTGGTGCTGCTGCTGGCGGCGACCGCGGGCTCGCTGCGCCAGGCGCTCGGCGACCTCGGGCTGGACCTCGCCAGGCCGCTGCGGGACCTGGGCCACGGGCTGCTGCTCACCGCCGCGATCGGGGTGCCGGGGCTGGCCGTCTACTACCTGGGCCGGGCTCTGGGCGCGACCGTGGAGGTGATCCCGGCGGCGCTCGCGACCCACTGGTGGACCACTACGGTGCTGATCCTCCACGCGCTGAAGAACGCGCTGCTCGAGGAGGTGATCGTGGTCGGCTACCTCTACCAGCGCCTCGAACGGCTCGGCTGGTCGCCGGGTCGTATCCTGCTCGCCTCGGCCCTGCTGCGCGGCGCATACCACACCTATCAGGGGGTGGGTCCGGGGCTCGCGAACCTGGTGATGGGGCTGGTGTTCGGCGAGTGGTACCGACGCACCCGTCGGACGATGCCGCTGGTCGTGGCGCACACCCTCCTCGACGTGGCCGCGTTCGTGGGCTACGCGCTGCTGAAGGACGTGCTGCCGCTCTGAGGGAGGCGCCTCAGAGGATGAAGGCCTCGCCCTCGCCGTCGGACTCGATCGGCAGCCCGGACTCGAACCACTGGTCCATGCCGCCGCCGACGTTGATCGCGTCGAACCCGTTGGCGTTCAGCCACTGCGCGACCTGGAAGGAGCGTCCGCCGCTGCGGCAGACGATGTACAGGTCCTCGTCCGTCTCCGGGAGCTGCTCGAGGTTCTGCAGGAGCGTGCTCGCCGGGAGGTGCTGGGCGGTGGGGGCGTGCCCGGCATCCCATTCGGCCTGCTCGCGCACGTCGATGAGATGCGCACCCTCGGGCACGTCCTGCGGGGCGACGGTCTGCATGTCCATCGCCCCAGCCTAACGGCCGTGCCCCGCCCCACGGGAAGGCGGGGCGGGGCACGCGGAGGTGCCGCTCAGGCGGTGCGCATCGCGTACCGGCGCACGAGCGGGGAGGCGACGAGCACGGCGAGGATCACCAGGGCGTAGGCCCCGGCGACGCTGACCAGGTAGCGCACCGCCGCACTCGGATCGGCGGCGCCGGACCCCAGCACCGACAGCACGACGAGCAGGGCGGTGAAGGTCGCCAGCACCGAGCTCAGCAGCACCGGCAGCGTGATCTCCGCGATGCGGGCCCGGTGCAGCTGACCCACCTCGGCGCCGGCGATGTGCTGGGCGCGCAGCACCGGGGCCTGGTCGATCACCCGCGCGGTCTGCGTGACGCCGGTGCTGACCGCGGCCAGGACTGCCGCGATGCCGAGGGTGAGCAGACCGCCGGTGGACATGGCGGTGGCCATCATCCGGTCCTCGACCGCACGGGCCCCGTCGGCCGGGACGATCGTGGCGAGCGTGGTGAGGAAGCCTGCGATGACCAGGGCGAAGGTGATCCCTGAGACGGCCCTCCAGCCGGACTTCGGGTCCGCGGCGAGGCGCCTCGCGCCGACCATCAGCGCAGGGGTCGGGGCCGTGCGCGCCGCGAGCAGCGCGACTCCCCAGACGAGGAACGGGCCGACCACGTTCACCCCGGCGACGACCGCGCCGATGAACACGATCATGATCCCGAGGAACAGCATCCCGTCGGCGACACCGCCGAAGATCGCGCCGCCCACCTGCATGAACACGAGGAAGCCGAGGATCAGCGCCGCCCAGATCCCCAGTCGGAGCACGGACATCCGCACGGTGCGGGAGTCGCGGGCGACGCCGAGGGGGCTGAGCACCACTGCGGTGAGGGAGACGGCGGCGGAGCCCGCGGCGAGCAGGACCATGCCGATCACCAGCAGCGGATACGCCCACCACGGCATCAGCAGGTCCGCGGTGGTGAACGGGGCGATCCCGAAGTCGAGCGCGGTCAGGGGCGGGGTCACGACCAGGTGCAGCACCACGCCGAGCAGCCCGCCGAGCACCGCCTGCGCGGCGACGTCGAGGACCGCCACGGCGCCGACCTGACCGGCGGTGCCGCCGACGAGACGGATCGAGGCGAGGTCCTGCTCGCGCCGGGCGAGCGAGAGCCGCGCCGCGGAGCCGCCGAGGCCCACGGCGCTCGGGATCAGCAGCACCGAGGCGACCATCGCGCAGGAGACCAGGAAGGGGATCAGCGAGGCCTCCCCCTCGAAGGCGACCTCGCCATCGGAGGGGAGGCGGCCGACGAAGGCGGCGGCGCCGCCGAGCACGGTCCCGGTGATCGCGGTCGCCGCGGCGAAGGCGATCACGGACAGGACGTCGGCGAGGGCGCCGCGACGGCGCAGCAGGAGCGGGGCGGAGGCGAGCAGGGCCTTCATCGGGCGTCCCCCGTGCCCTGCGCGCCCTCGGGACGCACGTACTCGCGGGCGATCCGGCCGTCGCGCATCGCGACGGTGCGCCGGCAGGCCGCGGCGACCTTGGCGTCGTGGGTGACCATGACCAGGCTCGCGCCGGTCTTGGCACACGCGTCGACGAGCGTCGCGAGGACGGACTGTCCGGTCTCCTGGTCCAGGGCGCCGGTGGGCTCGTCGGCGAAGACGACCGACGGACGCCCCGCGAGCGCGCGGGCGACCGCGACGCGCTGGGCCTGACCACCGGAGAGCTGGGTCGGACGGCGGTGGTGCATCCCGGCGAGGCCGAGCCGGTCCAGCCAGGCGGTGGCCTCGGCGGTCGCGGCACGGCGCGAGGTGCCGCCGAGCATGCGCGGGAGGATCACGTTCTCGACCGCGGTCAGCTCGGGCAGCAGCTGGCCGTCCTGGAAGACGAAGCCGTACTCGCTGCGGCGCAGCAGGGTGCGCCGGCGGTCCCCGAGCTCGGCGAGGGCCTCGCCGTCCAGGCGCACCGTCCCGGAGGTCGGGGCGAGGATGCCGGCGAGCACGTGCAGCAGGGTGGTCTTGCCGCAGCCGGAGGGGCCCATCACGGCGAGGGAGTCGGCGCGGGCGATGTCGAGGTCCACGCCGTCCAGGGCGCGGGTGGCGGTCTGGTCGCTGCCGTAGGTGCGCACGAGCCCGCGGGCGGAGAGGATCGGCGTGGGATGGGCGGGCGCCGACGAGGCGGCGGAGGGGTGGGAGGCAGGGGGTGCGAAGTTCATGTCCCCCACGATCCGCCGCGGGCCGCTCCCACCGCGTCCACCCGGGGATCGGTTCCGCACAGGCGGCGTCAGACCGTGGGATGACGCCCGGATGCGACCGTCGGCCCCGGGACGACGGAGCGCCGGGACCCGGGCACTCGGCCCAGGGTCCCGGCGCTCCTCGCCAGTACGTCGATCAGACTCCGTCCACCTGGCTGAACTCCTACCGGCTCGTTCCTCGCCAGTACGTCGATCAGACTCCGTCCACCTGGCTGAACTCCTACCGGCTCGTTCCTCGCCAGTACGTC